>JAAYOT010000124.1 GCA_012520205.1 Clostridiales bacterium | reverse complement strand
CTTTTTTACTAAATTTTAATGTTTTATTTTCAAAGTAATATTATTATACTTTATTTTTTGCCACAAATGGTTTACAATGGATATTATTAAAAAGGTGGTGCTACAATGAGCTTAAAGAAACAAAAGAAAATTGCTGTTGTTAATGATGTTACTGGCTTTGGACGCTGTTCTGTAGCAGTAGCATTGCCTATTATATCAGCAATGAAAATACAATGTTGTCCCTTACCTACAGCAGTATTATCTGCCCATACTGGGTATCCAAGCTTCTTTTTTGATGATTATACTCCTCATATGAGGGATTACATGAATAATTGGAAAGAATTAAATTTACAATTTGACGGAATCTGCACTGGTTTTCTAGGTTCAAAAGAACAAATTGATATTGTTATAGAGTTTCTTGAAAATTTTAAAACAAAGGATACTATTGTAATGGTTGATCCTGTAATGGGAGATTATGGACAACTTTATTCTACCTATACACAAGAAATGTGTGATGAAATGAAAAAGTTAATAAAATATGCAGATGTCATGATGCCTAACCTTACAGAGGCTTGCAGACTTCTTGATATTCCATATCCAGAAAAACCATTAAAAGCAAATGAGCTTGAAGATATAGCAAAGGAGCTTTGTGCAAAAGGTCCAAATAAAATTGTTATTACTGGCCTACAGTATAATGGAAATATACAAAACTTTGCCTATGAAATTGGAAAACCTTATTCCATTATAGAAGTTAAGAAAATTGGTGAAGACCGTTCAGGCACTGGGGATGTATTTTCTTCTATTGTAGCTTCTAACATAGTAAAAGGAGTAGATATGGTTACAGCAGTAAGAAAGGCTGCCGATTTTATTAGTAAGGTTATTGAATATACAGTTGAATTAGCTACTCCAGTTCGTGATGGTATTTGTTTTGAAGAATATTTAACTGAGTTGAAATAACTTATAAATACAATTAAAAGATAAAAAGAGGATGATAAAATATGGTTATATTATATACATTAAATAATGGGAATTTCATAAATTTAAAAGATACTAAAATAACTAAAAAAGAAAATGTTTATGTTAATTTAACTAACAAATGCCCTTGTGCTTGTACTTTTTGCTTAAGAGACACTAAGGAAATGGCAGAAGCAAATAGCCTGTGGTTAAAAAGAGAACCTTCTGTTCAAGAAGTAATAGAAGAATTTGAAAAGTATGATTTAGATAAATTTAATGAAATTATTTTCTGCGGATTTGGAGAACCTACAAATCGTCTTGATGATATATTAGAAATAGCAAAATATCTAAAAGGCAAAAGCAATATTCAAACTCGTATAAATACTAATGGCTTAGCAGATCTAATACATAAAAAGGAAACTGCGCCATTATTAAAGGGCTTAATTGATAGTGTATCCATAAGCCTTAATGCATCAAATGCGGAAGAATACCTTAGATTAACTCGTAACAGATTTGGTATAGAATCTTATGATGCAATGTTAAAATACGCAGTAAGCTGTAAAAAATATGTTCCAAAGGTAGTTTTATCGGTAGTAGATTGTATAGGAGAAGAGGAAATAGAGGCTTGCCAAAGGGTTTGTGATAGTATCGGAATACCTTTAAGAGTTCGTCCTTTTGAATAGTGGCTGTATGTAATAGGGAGCATCACTTGAAGTTAATTAGTAAAGTGATAGCTCCATTTTTACATTTTAGAAAGATAAATAATATCATCATTTGGAATTATCTATTTTATATAAAGGGATTTATTAGAATATATTTATAAATAGTGTTATTATAATATTAAGAATTACCAAATAAGCATAGAAAGATATTCGTTAAATTAATAGGAGGATTTATGAAAAAAATTATAGGAATAATAATTTCAAGTATATTAATGATTGGATTAATAGGCTGCCAAGATAAAAGATTCAATAGTATATCTGAGGATATTCCAATTAAACATAAAAAGAGCCTTGGGGTTGAAATAATTGCTGCTAATAATCCGCAGTCTTTTGAAGGAATGCCAATAACCTTAAAACCTAAACTTAAAGGAGAGTATGATAGGGAGCTGCAATATCATTGGTTACTAAAAAATGATGGTGATATTGAAGGATTTATTCTTCCAGAGAAAGGCCCTCAAAAGGAAATTATTAATTCAGGTGAACCAGTTGAACTTGGGGTATTTGCGGAAGCTTCTTGGGTTGAAGGAACAGTTATAGAATTTAAAGTTGAACTGCAAGTAGAAGATAAAGAAACATCTGAAATTATTGCAACTAATGAAATTACAATTCAAAATAATGAAGGGGTTTATAGGTTAATAGAATAGCATTATAAAGATTGAATATTTTTCTAATGTTGTGTAGCAAAAGTTATTTGCATAGTAAAAGGTAAGATAGTATTAATAATGAAAGGGTAGAACTATGAAAAATAAGAATAAATCAACTGCAAGACTTTATTTTATAGCTAGTATTTTATTTTTTATTTCTGCAATAATAGGTAAAAATTATATATTTATTCCTATTGGTTGCTGTTTTGTTATATTAGGAAGTAGATATAACAATAAAAAAGATGGTGATAAGGGTGATAAATACATTTAAGCAACTATTTAGAATATAAGTAAAAATGATTATGAAAATATAAAAAGAGGTATAATGCCATAGTTGCAAAGTGCTGCCCCTTTCTTATAGTTTTGGGT
>JAAYOT010000123.1 GCA_012520205.1 Clostridiales bacterium | reverse complement strand
CCAGTTTCCATCTCTATTGTAAAATTATTACCTTCTAATTTTTTTGAAGTAAATATATTATTATCTTGTTGAACTTTATTTAAATTTCTTAATATTTTTTCTCCTGTAACTATTCCAATATTTCTTATAGGTTCATTTTCTCCAAGTTGCCTAATTCTATATGTCTTTCCATAAATGCCATCACCTTTTTTAGGTAAGCCTTTAAATAACTTTATTGTACTGTTAATAGCATCTAGTTGGTATGGTAATTTATCATCAAATTGAAACTCAATATGTTTTGCCATTTTCCTATACCCCCTAAATAAATTCTACAGTATATGGCTTTTTATTTTCACCTATATTTCTATCAATAAAGGCATTTAATCTTCTATGTGCTTCATCCTTGAAGACTATATCATCACCAAAAGCACTATCTCTTAGAATATATTTAATTGGAATCGGATTAATAGACGCAAGTTTTTCTATTAAATCATTTGTAATTTCTTCCTCAAGACATACTAAATAACTATCTGCAAAAAGATAAGTACGTTTCCCAATATGCTCTAATAATTCAACTTTAGCTGATAGGGGAATATCTCTTTGCCTCAAAAGAATCTCATAAACAACATCAATATCCTTAAAGCCAGGCATGAAATCTAATCTATCTTTAGGCGAAACTACATCATCTAACCTTACTTGACTATTATTGGCAATAAAATCAAATGAAATCTGCTCTTCCTTATTCTCCTCTATAATTCCAGAAGAAATTGTTTTTAAATCAATATCCTGATGATTCCAACGGATATTGGTATTTCCTACCCTAAATACTTTAAAACCTATATCTAGATTTTCAATACCTTCTTTGTCCTTGTTCTCTTGTTTGATTTTTTCTCCGGCTCTTCGGATACGTTCTTTACCTATCTCACAGATATTCTTATATCCTGTTTTGTATGCTTCCGATTTTTTACTAGTTTCTTCAGGAAGTTGAACCATTATAAACTTACGTTTACCACCATCCTCTGAATTAAGTTGCATTACAGCATGAGCAGTAGATGCGGAACCTGAAAAGAAATCTAGAATATAGGTATTTTCAGTATCACTAATACTAATTAATTCTTTAAGTAAAGAAATAGGCTTAGGATTATTAAACAAATATTTTTCATTAAATAATTTATTTAAATCCTTTTCACCATCATCATTATTATTAATAACTGATTGATATTTTTGTTTTTTATAATCATCTAAATAAAGTTTTGCCTGTGGTACAGTATTTTCATCCTTCCCAAACTCAATTAAATTCTTAGCAACCATTTTATTAAATGTTTCTTCTGTATATCTCCAACCACCAGAAGGTTTCTTGCACTTTTTTCCTGTTACTGGATGAATAACATCGAACATTTTACCTCCACCAGATGGTGCTGAAGTGTTATTAAGTCTATATATCCTTAATGTTCCTTCTTCAACATTATTATAATTTTTTATACCACCATCTAATTTTAATTTATTACGTTTATAAAACTTTCTTAATTCTTCCTTCAACTTCAAACGAGCATCATTTATATTAATCTCTTGGTTGTTAATGTATTTATCTCTTATTTTTTCAATTTCGTCTATTCCATTCTTTTTCTTCATAAATAATTCTTTATTTGAAGTTAATATATCCACGTTTTTGCAGTAAGCTAAAATATATTCATGATTTGTAGAAATAGTTTTAGTATTATTTTTAGTTGCATTTTTATTCCATACTAAAGTTTGAATATAATTTCTTTCATCAAATATCTCATTACATATTTTATTTAAATTATTAATCTCATACTCATCAATACTAATAAATATAACTCCATCATTACTTAATAAATCTTTAGCTACCTTTAACCTTGGATACATCATATTTAACCAATTAGCATGATATTTATTTGTACTTTTAGAATTAATGGTATACCTCTCCCCTAGTTCTGATATATTCCCTTCTGCAATATCACTTTCGGTTTGTTCCATATTAAAATTATCTTTATAGACGAAGTCATTTCCTGTATTATATGGAGGATCAATATATATCATTTTTATTGCTCCATAATAATTTTGTCTTAGCAGCTTTAATACTTCTAGGTTGTCTCCCTCTATATATAAATTTTCTGTTGTATCTGCATCTTTACTATCTTCCAGTACATATTTTAATGTTTTTCCTACTATATCTTGTTGTACTATTTTCTTAGCATTTTGTTTTCCTGACCAGGTAAGTCCATATTTCTCTGGTCCTACCTCTTCGAAGTTTCCTAGTTCTTCTCTTAATGCTTGAAAATCCACTTGTCCATCCTTAACAACTGATGGAAAAAGTTTTTCTAAAGCTTGTACCTTTTCATTTATTTCATTAAATATTTCTCCTTTTAAATCTCCTTTTACTGTATAATTATTTCTCATTCTCAACCCCTAATCAGATTTTTTACTCAATTCCAATATATGATTTATTCGATAATTTATACTCCCCCTTATGAATTTTAATAATAGAAACAGGTTATACTGCAGATTTTCGCTTCCATTCCACTTCTCGATTAACATCCTTATCTTACGAAGCTGATTTCCACTACCAAGGTCTATAATAAACTTTCACCCCTTAGTACTGTTAACCATTCTGAGCGCACAAAAAAAGATAAGCTTCAAAATAAGCCTATCTTTCTATTAATATCTATATTATTACTAAATACTAAACCTTAGATAACACCAAATATTTGTAGAATATTAAGAATTAAAGAACCTGCTGCAACAATAGAAATTCCAATTTTCCAACCCATTTTACTTGTTAGAGTTTCAAGGTTATCTATTCTATTTTTTAAATCTGTAAGTTTATTGTTAACCTCTTTATCCTTCTTTGAGATTTCTTCTTTTAACTCGGAAATAGTATTTATTAGCTTTTCCTCAATTGAATTAAGTTCATTGGATAAATCAGTTTCAGTTTTATGTAAGTTTTCTTTAACTAGTGATATTTCTCTATTCATACTTTCCATAAGTGAAGAAATATCATTTTTTATTGTTTCCCTATCTTTATTTGTAGTATTTGTTAAATCAGATACTTCTTCTTGTAGCTCTTTTGTTATTTCAGAGTACTTTTTATCAAAAGCATTGTTTTTCTTTAAGAATAGTTGTCCCTGTTGTTTTAATGAATTTTCAAGTTCATTTATTTTACTTGTATTATCACTAATTTCTTCTTTAAGTAATGCATTCTTTTTGTTTTGTTCTTCGAAAATTTCTTCATATTTCAATAACTTTTTAGAATGGGAGAATATTAGAGTATCCTGCTCTTCCTCTAATTTCTCAATATTATCTAGCTGTGTATTTATACTCTCAAGTTGATAATGGTGATTTTTTACCTTACCCTTTAATTCCTCTTGTTTAATCATAATATCTTCTTGAGCTTTAAGTTGGAGAATAACATTTCTTAACTCTTGCTTTGCTAAATCTGATATTTCTTCTTCTGAAGCACCTTTTAATTTTAATTCTAGTTCTCTTACAACACTTCTATTCATTGCTATGTTGCTTACACCTAGGCCGAATAAGAACTTTGTAATTTCAGTAAGTTTTGTCTGATACTCAAAAGAAACCTTTTGTGCTTCCGCTGCTGTCATTAGGCCCTCTGCTAAACCTTCAGAGGCTGATTGAAGCAAATTTATTGCTTCTTTTTTACTATAATTAAAAATACCCATTTTTACCTGTGCATCTTGGGCCTTTTCCTTGGCTTTTACTGCCGATTTTACTGCCTTTTGAACATTAGTTTCTAAAACAGTAAGCTTATCAAACTGTGATGAAAGTACAACAGGCAAATCTTCTTGTTTTATAGTATTTATATCTAGAACCTTTAATTTTCCATTCATCTTCATTACCCCCAATTAATCAAATCTAACAGTTCTTTTGAAAAATCACTGTCCTTTTCTTTTATCTTTTCAATGTATTTTCTTCTTTTTTCTGAGCCTCCTCTTATTTCACCCCAGGCATCTACAAATTCCTCAGCAGCCTTTTCCATCATTCCATAGACTTCTTCTATTGCTTTATTAGTACTTTCTGCTACAATCCACATATCAGCTTCTTTATAGAATACTTTTGCATTTAAAAGTTGTAATCCCTCTCCCCTTAAACGCATTCTTTCATTTTCCTTTTTGCTTTTCTTTATCCCCATTGTTAAATCAGAAGAAACAGCAATAGCAAAACGGCCAACACCAACGAAATTCACCCTTAATATAAAATTACCAAGGGTTGCAGGGTTGAAACCTCCAGACTTAATTACAGCTTGAATACCTGCATCGGCTAGATCTATTGCAGTAAATGTGCCCGATGCAATTGTCATCATTCTGACGATAGTTCTATTTTTAAAAGGTAATGTTTTTTTCCATTCAATATCCTTAATACTATCTTTTTCTTTTAATTGCTGTATTAAACGACGTAGGAAATAGAACCCCCTAACTAGGGCTTCATTGACCACAACTGGAATGGCTTGTCTGCCAATTTCGTGTGCCACACCCATTTCTGCCCTTAAATCAAATCTCTCAGTTAATAACTTTCCATTTGAATCCCTCATAATTTTACCATTTTCATCTCTTTTTGCTAGCAAGGTTCCATTAAACAATTTAGATATGTTAACTCTTAATTCTTGAATGGTCTTACTATTTTTAAAGATTGGAAGAGAGGACAATTCTTTTACAAGAGATAATATAGGCCCTGGTAATCCTGTTCCTTTGCCTGGATTATTGCTAGAACCTGCCATATCACTTGCCATATGTAAAAACCAATAGACAAGTCCAAATATTATCTTTTCAGGGAAGTTTTTGCCTATAAAGGACTTGTTTTTAACAGGCACAACCTGAAAATCACCTAAAGTATTTGTTCCATATGACATAGATGTAAACTGAGTAAGTAAGGAAAATATTAATCCAACAGGAGTTGGATGGTGAGCAAAGTCTCTTAAATGATGCTGCAGACCCCCACCAAATTCTGCTGTCACGCTATCACTTGGCGTTCCATAACGTTCAAGATATCTTATTGCTCCCTTAAGGTCATCTCCTTCATATCCTTTTTTCTTTGCTAAATCCTTTACAAAGTTATTAACTTTGTCATTGCTCCACTCTTTACCTCTTTCAAGTGAAAAATCACCAACATAAAGGATATCAATTGCTCCAGCTATAATACCACTTGCAACAGCTATAGTATAGTCTAAGCCGTCTGCATGACAGGTTAAATTATCAATTTCTGTATTTAGTTCTTCAACCTTTTGTTTAATTACTGCCAATCTTTCATCAATTTCATTAATTCCTTTATAAATTTCAACCTTTCTTTTGTCAGTAAAATCTACAGGAGCTATCATTTCAAATTCTATTTCTTTTAAATCAGTTAAAGATTCATCTGAATATACCTCATTAGTTATATCATTGTCGTCATTAATTTCTAACTTAATTAAAGGTATCTCTTGAGTTGTTTTTAGCATAATAAATCTCCTTTGAAAATAATTTTAATATATTGAAGCCTTTAAATGCTACTTTATATGAAAATTTAATATTTGCTTCTATTTTCAAACTAGCAAAAATATGTCTATATTAAAAATCCATATTTTATCTAATATTATAGATAATTCTACAAAATTAGATAAATTCCTTTATATTTTGAAAATCAAATATTCCTTATATATCATCACACTTATTTTTTATAGCAGTTTGTGATTTGAAGTGTCCCCTATCTTGACTATCTTTTTTTTCTCCAATTCTAAGTTAATTCCTTAACATAATTGGAACTTTTATTCCAAGTAATATACAATATTATCTATAAACTAAGATAATAAACTCAATTTAATAAAAATTTTATTTACTTTTAACCCTACTTCTCTAATCTTTTTTCTTAATTTAACAAAATTATATGCAAAAATTGACAAAAAAACAGTCTTTTTTGGAAATATGATATATTTCCCCTAAAATTTACCTGAACAACCTTATGTTATAGGTTTACAATATAATTGTATAATAATTAACAAAGAGAATTTATTTATGGAGGTTTTTTTATGTTTGATTTAACAGGAAAAGTTGTTGTAATTACAGGTGCTTCTTCAGGTTTAGGTGCACAAATGGCAAAAGGATTTGCTGGACAGGGGGCAGATTTAGTCATTACTGCAAGAAGAATTGAAAAACTTGAAGCACTTGCTAAAGAAATTCGTGAAATGGGCGTTCGTTGTTTACCAATTCAATGTGACGTTACAGATTCTGATAATGTTGATGCAGCTGCAAAGAAAGCTGAAAAAGAATATGGTAAAGTTGATGTTTTAGTTAACTGTGCCGGTTCTGCAAAGAATGCCGGAGTACTTGAGATGACTAATGAAGAGTGGGATTTCACTATAGATACTGACTTAACTAGTGTATTCTATGTTACACGTGCTTTTGCAAATATTATGAAGAAAAATAACTATGGTCGTATAATTAATATATCTTCTATGTATGGATTAGTAGGTAATACTGCTATAGACACTGTTGCTTACCACTCATCTAAGGGTGGAGTTGTAAACTTCACAAGAGCAGTTGCAGCTGAGCTGGCAAAATATAATATTACTTGTAATTGTATTTGCCCTGGCTACTTTGAAACAGAGCTTACTGCTGATACCCTTAATACAGATGAATTTTCAGCTTATATGAAAGCCACAGTACCTCTAGGAAGATATGGTAATAGTGGTGAATTAAACGCAGGAGCTATATTCCTTGCAAGTAATGAGGCATCATATGTAACAGGGGTTATCCTTCCGATAGATGGCGGTTATACTTGCGTATAATGAAAATAAATATATTATTAATTTAAACATATTAATAGATAAGGGGCTGTCTCATTTTGAGGCAGTCCCTTAATTTTTGAATTTAGAAAAAATATGGCAGTTTTATATTGTATGTTATATGTAAGCATAATTTTAAAAATTATATGGGGTGATGAGAAAAATGAGTAAGAAAATATCCTTTTTTGATATTGATGGAACAATGATCAATGTACCAAATGGGTTACTATCTCCAACACAAGAAACCATACGTGTGTTAAATGAGTTTATTTGCTGGAACAAGTATAAGGCCAATAGGATTATGCTATAGAAGAAATTAAGGAAGTTGCCCATT
>JAAYOT010000122.1 GCA_012520205.1 Clostridiales bacterium | reverse complement strand
CTCCACACTAAGCTGACACTCCACACTGAATCAAAGCTGAAACCTGAAACCTGAAAATTGAAAACTGAATTGCCCTTATTTCTTGGCTTTGATGTAATTCACCAGCCCGTTAGAATTTATTATCTTCTGCATAAACTCTGGGAAAGGCTCTCCTTGATACTCTTCGTTTTTTGTATGGTTTTTTATTACTCCTGTTGTGAAGTCTACTTCTAGTTTGTCTCCCGCTTCTATCTTTTCTACTGCTTCTTCGCATTCTAGGATTGGAAGCCCTATGTTTATTGCATTTCTGTAGAATATTCTTGCGAAGGTTTTTGCTATTACGCAGCTAACTCCACTTTCTTTTATTGCTATTGGTGCGTGTTCTCTTGAGGAACCACATCCAAAATTTTTATTTGCAACTATAATGTCACCATCTTCTACTTTTTTTACGAAGTCTTTGTCTATATCCTCCATACAATGATTTGCAAGTTCCTTTGGATCTGATGTATTTAAGTATCTTGCTGGAATAATTACATCTGTATCTACGTTATCTCCATATTTAAAAACTTTTCCTACTGCTTTCATTTATATTTCCCCCTTAAACTAACTCTGGATTTGTTATTTTTCCTGTTATTGCTGATGCTGCTGCAACTGCTGGACTTGCTAAGTAAACTTCTGATTCAACATGCCCCATTCTTCCAACGAAGTTTCTGTTAGTTGTTGATACTGCTTTTTCACCCTTGGCAAGGATTCCCATGTGTCCACCTAAACATGGCCCACAAGTTGGTGTTGAAACAACTGCTCCAGCTTCTATTAAATCCTTAATTATACCTTCTTCTAAGGCTTGAAGATATATTTTTTGAGTTCCAGGGAAGACTATACATCTTACTCCTTTTTTCACTTTTTTACCTTTTAGTATATCTCTTGCAACTCTTAAATCTGATATTCTACCATTTGTACAAGAACCTATAACTACTTGATCAACAGTAACTTCTCCAACTTCATCAATAGTTCTTGTGTTATCTGGCAGGTGTGGGAAGGCAACTGTTGGCTTTAATGTGCTTAGGTCAATTTCATAAACCTCATCATATTCTGCATCTTCATCTGCCTCATAAACCTTATATTCTCTTGTTGAATGTTCTTTTAAATATTCAATAGTCTTTTCATCTACTGGGAAGATTCCATTTTTTCCACCAGCTTCAATTGCCATATTGGCCATTGTAAATCTATCGTCCATTGATAAATACTTTAATCCATCTCCTACAAATTCCATAGACTTATAAAGGGCTCCATCTACACCAATCATTCCAATTATGTGTAGAATTATATCTTTTCCACTAACCCATTTTTCTGGCTTATTTTTAAGCACAAATTTTATTGCTGAAGGAACCTTAAACCAACATTCCCCTGTTGCCATACCTGCTGCCATATCTGTTGAACCAATCCCTGTTGAGAAGGCTCCTAGTGCTCCATAGGTACAAGTGTGTGAATCTGCCCCAATTACTACATCACCTGCAACTACTAAGCCCTTTTCAGGTATTAAGCAATGCTCTATTCCCATTTCACCAACTTCAAAGAAATTAGTAATTTCCTTTTCCCTTGCAAATTCTCTTATGAACTTACATTGCTCTGCTGCTTTTATATCTTTGTTTGGTGTAAAGTGATCTGGTACTATAGCAACTTTATCTTTATCAAAAACTTCTTTAAATTTTAATTTTTGAAATTCTTTTACTGCTACAGGTGATGTTATATCATTACCTAGCACCAAATCTAGTTTTGCTTCTATTAATTGTCCTGCCTTTACACTATCTAATCCTGCATGTGCTGCTAATATTTTTTGAGTCATTGTCATACCCATTTTTTTGTCCCCCTTTTAAAAATACATTCTTATGCTTTTTTCCATGTCTTTTATTAATTTATATTCTAAGGAATCAACTAAAGCAGTCCAACTTGCCTCAATTACATCCTTTGAAACCCCAACTGTACTCCAACTTTCTTTGCCATCAGTAGATTCTATTAATACTCTTACTTTTGATCCTGTGGCACTTTTGGAATCTAAAACTCTTACTTTATAATCAACTAGCCTTACCTCTTTTATCTTTGGATAGAAACTTTCAAGTGCTTCCCTTAAGGCCCTATCTAAAGCATTTACAGGTCCATCCCCTTGTGAAGCTGTAATTTTATTTTCATTATCTACTGTGATATTTACAATTGCTATAGATGTAAAATCCTTATTACTAAAGGGCTGTTCAACAATTGTTTTAAAATGATTTAATTCAAAGAAAGGCTTATATTTTCCTATTGTTTTTCTAATGAGGAGTTCTACTGTTCCCTCTGCACCTTCAAACTTATATCCCTCATATTCTAATTCTTTTAATTTATTTGTGACCTTCACTACTTCTTCGCTATCTCTTTTTATGTTAGGAAATATTTTTTGTATTTCTTTTAAAATTGTACTTCTGCCGCTTACTTCTGAAATTAAAAATCTTCTATCATTTCCTATAAGCCCTGGCTCTATATGCTCATAAGATTTTGTTGATTTTGTTACTGCATCAATATGCATTCCCCCCTTATGGGCAAAGGCTGATTCCCCAACATAGGGCATATTGTCTGTTAATTTTAAGTTTGAAACTTCAGATATAAATCTGGCTGTTTTTGTTAGTCTTGATAGCTTTTCTTCTTCTATAACCTTATAGCCCATTTTTAGTTGCAGGGTTGGAATTATTGATGATAGGTTTGCATTTCCACATCTTTCTCCAAAGCCAATAAAGGTTCCTTGAATATGTGTTACTCCCTCTTCTACTGCAGCTAATGAATTTGCAACAGCAAGCCCTATATCATTATGACAATGTATGCCTATTCTTCCTCCTATTTTTTCAACTACTTCTTTTGATATTTTTTTAATTTCATTTGGAAGAGTTCCACCATTGGTATCACATAGGACTATAACATCTGCACCAGCTTTTTTTGCTGTTTTTATAGCCTTAATTGCATATTCCTTATTGGATTTATATCCATCAAAGAAATGTTCTGCATCAAATACTACTTCTTTATTATTTTTCTTAGCAAATTCTATTGAATCGAATATCATATTTATATTTTCTTCTAAAGTTGTCTTTAGAATTTCTTCAACTTGGAAATCCCATGACTTTCCGAATATTGCAACTGCTTCTGTTTCTGCTCCCATTAAACTTTTTAAGTTTTTATCTTCTTCTGCCCTAATATTTGGTTTTCTTGTTGAACCAAAGGCTACAAGCTTTGAATTACTTAATTTTATTTCCTTCATTCTTTTGAAAAACTCCATATCCTTTGGATTTGATCCAGGATTTCCAGCCTCAATGAAGGTAACCCCAATTTTATCTAATGCTAAAGCAACTTTTATTTTATCCTCTAGCGAAAATGCAATATCCTCACCTTGTGCCCCATCTCTCAAGGTTGAATCAAAAATTTCTATTGTTTTATTGCTCATTGCTACACCCCCGTACTACAATTCAAAATTCGCAATTCCATTAGTCTCCGTATTTTGTTATGTCGTTGTCCCCTCTTTCTAGGGCTGTTACTCCTGTCCTTACCATTTCTACTATTCCATAAGAATTCATTAATTCTATTAAGGCTGATATCTTACTTTCATCACCAGTAAGTTCTATTGTTAAAGTTTCTTGTGCAACGTCTATAACCTTACATCTGAATATTGTTACTAACTCGTTTATTTCTCCCCTTTTTTCTGGGGGAGCTTGTACTTTTATTAATACCAATTCCCTATAGACAGAATTTTCTGACTTTAGTTTGTATATTTTTAAAACATCCTCTAATTTATTGAGCTGCTTTGTAAATTGTTCTAAGACATCCTCATTTCCAGTTAAAGCTATAGTCATTCTTGATATTTCCTTATTTTCAGTACTTCCGACTGTTAAGCTATCAATATTAAAGCCCCTTCTTGAAAACAGCCCTGCTATTCTTGCTAATACCCCTGAAGAATTACGAACTAACACAGATAATATGTGATTTTCCAAACTATCACGCCCCCTTACTAAAAAAGTGTATAAAAATACCACCTTCGATAATACAAATCAAATGGCGGTAATTATAACTCAACATTAATTTCACTATCACCAGGTTCCAACAAACCCTTGCCTTTAACGGTGCTTACCGGTTATCTCTTACTAGTACATCTTTGTACGTTCAAGATACTGCTCCAGAGTGATAATTATTTAGTAAAGTATCCATTCACACCTAACATGGACTCTCTGCAACTTTATACTCTAAATAAAGGTCTCTTTCTTCGCATTTATAAAATTCAATATTTCTTATTTAATTTTTCTATTGATAAAAATATTACACCTATTAACCACCTAAGTCAATCTTTTACAGAATTTTTATAAAATCATTTTTTATACCCCTTTTATATCTATACTATTTTAAGTATATTTTAATAATTAATGGTTTTTTATGATAATTTAATAAAATTTTTGCTAAAAATAATATATTTATTTTATGATATTAGCCTTCTATTGATAAATTTTATATTTAACAAAAAGCATTTCTTTAAAAAAATAAGCTATCTGCAACCATTATAGTTGCAAACAGCTCTTTTTTATAAAATTTCAAATTAGATTTTACTTAATATTAAGTTAGCTAAATCATTAGCCATCTTATCTATTTCTTCTTGGTTTTCACCTTCCAGCATTACTCT
>JAAYOT010000121.1 GCA_012520205.1 Clostridiales bacterium | reverse complement strand
TTTCTTAATACAGAAAAAAGCCAAGATATCTCATCTTGGCTTTTTTCTAGCTGATTTCAACCACCACTATTATGCACTAATCTTATCTGAAATCTTATTTTTTACTATTTTCTTATCTAAATTCTTACTATTTCTAATGTAAACATACCAATAAACTGCTCCTACAAAAATGCCTCCTCCAATTATGTTTCCTAGGGTTACGGGGATTAAGTTTCCAGTAAAAAATGTTTCCCAGTTTAAAAGGCTTAACTTTTCTGCTGTTACCCCCAACAAGGCAGCTGCATCTACTAAGGCCTTATTTCCTTTAGCCATAATACCTGCAGGAATATAATACATATTTGCTATGCTATGCTCAAATCCTGAAGTGATGAAAAGCCATATAGGAAAAAATATAGCAAATATTTTCCCTGTCATATCTTTAGCTCCATAGGACATCCATACAGCCAAACATACTAGCCAATTACACATAATGCCTAAAAATAACCCTTCAGTAAATGTAAGTCCAACTTTATAGGCTGCAATATTTATCGTTACTGCTCCCAGCATATTGTCTCCACTTGCAAAAAGCCCTGACTTATTCATCATATATGCTATAAATACTGAACCTATAAAATTACCAAGATAAACAAAAAACCAGTTTTTCAGCATTGCTTTTATAGTAACTTTTTTATCTAATACACCTGCAATTATTAGTGTATTACCAGTAAAAAGTTCTCCTCCTGCAATTAAAACCAACATAAGTCCAGTTCCAAAAATAGCTCCTGCAAGAGCCTTTCCTAGTCCATAGGTTTCAGCCTTTGCAAAAAGATTAAAAGCGGCCATATTTGAACCCTCTGCTGCAAAAGCAATAAATGCCCCTGCTAAAATCCCTAGTAAAAGCATATTTATAGTAGGCCTTTTTGACTTCTTAATAGCAGTTTCTATTGTTGCTTCAGTAATTTCTGGTGGTGTTAAATAATTTGTACTCAATTTAATTCTCCTTAGTAATATTTTTTAATTCTCATAGTGGCTTGTCCAGTTGAACTACAACTATAACTGCAGTCTTTACCTATTAAATCATATACTAATACTTAAATAAATTCAATATCCTGTAAAAATTTGAAATTGCTCCTTCAAGTTCTTACTGCTAAAAATCTAAAATCAACTTACCTTAGGTTTTAGGTTTTTCCATAAAGTATAGTTTAATCCAATTAAGCCTATACCATAAACTATAAGAAGCACCATTTTCATACCTAGAACAGCATGAAGAACAGCTCCTGCCCCTACTAAAAATAAGGAAAGGAATAGGATAAATAAACCTGCACCTCCATTTGCCGCCCTAAATTCATCAGAAAAAGGAAATGAAAACTTACTTGCTTTATGGGTGATAGGAATCAGGGCACTCATAAATAATAAAGCAATAATTAAATGAGGAACTGCATTTATTTTAAGGAATAAAATAAATATTATGCTTTCAAATACATAAATTGGCATTATCATTGTAAATAAAAAAGCCTTATACACTCCTTTAAAAATATCTCCTTCATTAATTAAAGGTGTAGTTTTGTATATCCAAGCAGCCTTATAAAACTCAGAATATTGAAGCGTTAACATAATAGAGGGCACCATTACTACAAAAAAGTATATGCTAAAATGTGAAAGCAAAAGCATAGAAAACAGTGGGAAAATTATGATAAATCCTAAGGTAGGATATACCTTTAACTTAAATTCCCTCTCCCTCTTTATAGTTGAGTAGGCTAATGAATAACAGGCCTTCTCAGCACTACTTTTACAAAATTGTTTTCCTAACTTAAAGAATATACCTTTTTTCCTTTCCTTTTCGTTAGAATCATTATTATTTAATTTTGATAAGTATAATT
The DNA here is from genome assembly GCA_012520205.1 of Clostridiales bacterium. GTDB lineage: Bacteria > Bacillota > Clostridia > Clostridiales > Clostridiaceae > Clostridium. Next base: position 4,366 of record JAAYOT010000121.1, on the reverse strand, counting down.
CAAATTTATTACTATTCTTAAAATAAATTATTACAGATACTAAGGGTACTATGCAGGCACATATTATTAGCAAAGTAATTATTTTTGATAAATTACCACCTTCAATTATATATATTGGTGCTGAAAACCACATTGGCGGAAATAGCAAATGCCATATTTTCCCTTGATAAACAATCTTTAAATCTGATAATTCAAAAACTTGTCCAACAAATTGATATCCTATTGTCATAGTAATAGAAAGTATTATCTGCACATAATTAATAATATCCTTTACTATTTCACCATTAAAAAATCTTAATACAAGTAAATATAATAATGCAGTAATTACAATCATAAAGGCACTAACTATTATAAGTTCTAATAAAAATACAATTCCTGTTAGTATTCCTGATTTAAAGGAGCCTATAATTGCAAGCCATCCTATAGCTAAGGAAATTGAAAAGACATAATAACAAATATGTGTTATCTTTGCTGCATTTATAGTTCTATTATCTACTCCCCTTATAGATATTAAGTTCTTATCCCTTATATCTAATAAAACGGAGGAAAAGTCTGCTATAAATACTGATAAAACTATAAACATAAATATTGCAAAGGTCATGGTATATACATACATTTTATTTGTTGAAATAAATGTTATTATCCCCATAAACAATCCCATAAAGGCATAAAAAAGTAAACTCTTTACAAAAACATTTTTTTCTTCCTTTTTTTTGCTATTATTTTTCATAATGGTAGGAACTCGTCTTTCATCCATTGTCAGCTTTATTTTTAGTATTAATCTCATTTTTTCATAATCAACGCCAAATTTCTCATAAATACCTTTATATTTATCTAAAAACTTTAATAACTTAAATTCCTTCATATTTACACCTCATTAATAATTGATGCCATAGTTTCTGCAATTTCTTTATGCTTATCAAACCCAGTTAATTGGTTAAAGATATCCTCAAGGGATCCTTCCTTGCTGTTTTTCTTTAGTTCATCAAAACTACCATTTGCTACTATAGTCCCATTATTAATTAATACAATTCTATGACTTATTTTTTCAACAACCTCCATGATATGAGATGAATAAAATATTGTTTTTCCTTGGGCTGCAAGGTTAGATAATAACTCCTTTATTATCATTACGCTATTTGCATCTAATCCACTTAAAGGTTCGTCTAAAAATAAGATATCAGGGTTATGTAAAAGGCTTGAAATTAAGACAATCTTTTGCTTCATACCCTTAGAACAAGCTGATAATCTTGTATGCATGCAATTTCCAATATCAAATAAGTTCATCATAGCTTCAGCTTTTTTATAGCTTACTTCTTCACTTAACCCATATAGCTCACCTACAAAAGTTAAATATTCCTTAGCTGTTAAGCTTTCATAAAGCTCCGCTACCTCTGGAACATAACCTATGCGTTTTTTATAAGCTCCATTTCCATCCCTTATGTCTTTCCCAAATACTTTTATAACACCGTCACTATAGTCTAGTAATCCTAATATAATTTTAACTGTAGTACTTTTTCCTGCTCCATTTGGACCGATATAGCCTATTATTTCACCTTTGTTTACTTCTAGATTTATTCCTCGTAATACTTCTTTTTCACCAAAGCTTTTTGTTAAGTCTTTTATTTCTAAAATCTTATTATCCATATACTCCCTCCTAAATGCACATTTTTTGTTAATTTAATATTATTTTACCATATTTAGCCATAAAGAAAAGAAATTTTTCTTATAAAGCAATAAAACCGTACAGATTATCTCTGTACGGTTTTATTTTTAAACCCATCCACGAAGTTTTACTGCTTCTGCAACACGATTAATAGCTATTACATAAGCTGCATCTCTCATATATAAACCTTTTTCTTCTGCAAGATTGTGAACTGCATGATAAGCACTAGTCATCTTGAAATCAAGCTTTTCAAGAACTTCTTCCTTTGACCAGAAGTAATTCATATTACATTGAACTTGCTCAAAATAACTACAAGTTACCCCACCTGCATTACATAAGAAATCAGGTACTAGGTAAATGTTCTTTGCTTTAATTAGCTCATCACAGTCTGGAGTTGTTGGTCCATTTGCACCTTCACAAATTACCTTAACAGTATCGCTAACTTTTCCAAAAGTTTCTGGTGTAAGTTGGTTTTCAAGAGCACAAGGTAAAAGAATATCAACATCTTGTGCTATCCATTCATCACCTTCTAATATTTTACATCCTAATTCTATAGCCTTTTCCTTATCAATACTTCCAAAGGAGTCTTTGATAGCTGCCATTTTTTCAATATCTATACCATCTAGCTTTTGGAAAGTATAAGCCTTCTTATCGTTATTATCCCAAGCTGATATAGCAACAACTTTTCCACCTAAATCTGTGTACTTTCTTGCAGCATACTCAGCTACATTACCAAATCCTTGAATACTTGCTGTAGTCTTAGCTATATCAATATTAAGATTCTTAAGAGCTTCTCTTAATGTAAAGATTACTCCGTAGCCTGTAGCTTCTGTTCTACCAAGGGAGCCACCCATTCCAACTGGTTTTCCTGTAATCACTCCTGGGTAATGTCCACCATGAATTACTTCATATTCATCCATCATCCAAAGCATGTGCTGAGCATTAGTCATTACATCTGGAGCAGGTACATCTAGTTCAGGTCCTAAATTCTTAGCCATTTGTCTAACATATCCACGACATAATCTTTCCTGTTCTCTTTTAGATAGGTTACGTGGATCGCAGATGATTCCCCCTTTACCACCCCCTAGTGGTATATCAACAACAGCACATTTCCAAGTCATCCACATTGATAAAGCTCTAATTGTATCAACTGTTTCATTTGGATGAAAGCGAATTCCTCCTTTAGCTGGTCCACGAGCATCGTTATGTTGAATTCTAAAGGCATTAAATATCTTTGTAGTACCATCGTCCATCTTTACTGGAATTGTAAAATGATATTCACGACTTGGTTGACGTAACAGCTCACAAATAGACTGCTCTAAATTAATTTTTTCTGCAACATTATCAAACTGAGTTTGTGCACTAACATACGGATTGTATGAATTGTTTCCCATTTTGCTTCCTCCTTACCATGTAATTGTAAATTTTAATTATATGCACAATATATTTTTCTTGTGCATACTAACTAGTTAGAGCCATAGTATTTATTATTACTAACTTAATACGATTTTATCACATTAATGTATTAAATCATAGAAAAAAGTTAGAATAAAATGTTAAAATTTTATATAAAACACTATTTTCTTTGCAAAAAGCAAATTCTTTTACTGATATTTTATCATATTAAAAATAATAAGTTCTAGCCTATAATTTAATGTTAAATCCATCAATTTTATTATTTTTAATTTTTAAAACCTCAAAAACCAATTTATCAAAATTTAGATTATCAAATTCATAATAATGCTTTTCCTCTCCATATTCCACACTACTACTAACATATAATGCTCCTTTACCATCTATATATCCTTTATAATTATCAAACTCAACATTATTTTCAGGAATATAAATTACAAATTTATTTTCCTCCATGCTATCTAGCCTAATTCCTAAATTATTATCTTCTATTAATTTTTTGGTTAAATCTAGAGTGATAAATTCATCACCTCTATTAACATAATATATACCACTACATTTTATTATTAAATTATCAGTATTAGTTATTCCACCATCAAGCTCTGCTACTATAATATTTTCTCCTTTTTCTAAGTTATAAGGATACGTGTGTAAATTAGCCGAGTAATCTCTTGTATCAAAATATATTTTATTATTATTTTCATCCATTCTTCTGCCTCCTTCATATAGTAATACAACTAATGAATGAAATATCTCGCGTTTTTTCTTAATTTTACCATAAATAAAAAATCCACTAGTAAAGTGGATTTTAAATAATATACTTTTTTAATTAAGTAATTTTCTAATTCTATTTTTGCTGAAATTAAACTCAGTCCATGAATTTTGATTATTAAGGATTTCTTTTCTATGCTGTAAATTATCATTAATTATGATTTTTATTTCACTGTCGCTATTATCTCTTAATTCAATCAAATAAGGAACAGCTTCATTGGATAAGGTGGTCAAGTAATATGCATCAACCTTTCCTGTTTCATAATAACGTTCTATATTTTTTCTAGCTACAAATCCATCTATATTAATATAATTTATTACTGTGTACATAACTATTGTTAGCACAATAATACTTTTTAATATAGGAACTTTCCTGTACCAAATGCCTACAGCTACTACTAAAGAAAGTATAAAAAGTAATAACATAAATAAGTGGACTGCTACCCTTAAAAAAGTGTATCCATAGCTGCTCTCATATAAATTTAGTTTAAAGTTAGCAGAGAATAGCATATTTAA
>JAAYOT010000120.1 GCA_012520205.1 Clostridiales bacterium | reverse complement strand
TCATTTTGATCCAGAAGCAATAAGGGAGAAGTTTGATTTACCAGAATATCTTATTCCTGTAGCTCTTCTACCAATGGGTTATCCAAGTAGTGATTCTAAACCAAATCCTCTTCATGAAAAACGTTATGATATTGACAAAACAGTTTTTTATAATTCTTTTGAGGGGATAACTCCAGGTAAAAAATAATTGTTAGCATTAGTTTTAATATATATTAAAACTAATGCTAATTTTAATTTTCTAAATTTCACTTGCAAAATTTAGAAAACTTTAAGGAATTTAAATATAATATGCAAATAAATTATGATATAATAAATTTTGCTTGCAAAAGTTAAAAAATTTTAAGAGATATTAGGAGTGGAAATATGTATATCATAAGTTTTATTAGAGGTTTTTGTATGGCACTAGCAGACAGTGTTCCTGGAGTATCAGGAGGTACTATAGCCTTTGTATTAGGCTTTTATGATGAATTTATAAATTCATTAAATTCTTTAGTGTCCATTAGTAGTAGTAAAGAAGATAAAAAAGGAGCTATAAAATTTTTGTCAAAAATAGGAATTGGATGGATTACTGGATTTGTCTTATCCATACTTTTTATAGCTTCAGTTTTTGAGACTCATATTTATAAAATAAGTTCATTATTTATAGGGTTTATATTATTTTCAATACCTATAGTTTTTAAGGAAGAAAGAAAAGAAATAATAGGTAAATATAAAAATATAATTTTTGCTATAATTGGATTTTTAATAGTAGTAGCTATTACATATTTTAACCCTTCAACTAATAGTGGTGGAATGGATTTATCTATGGGGAATCTAAATATTGGATTAGCCATATATACATTTGTTTGTGGAGCTATTGCAATATGTGCTATGGTTTTACCAGGCATATCTGGCTCAACACTATTATTAATTTTTGGTCTTTATGTACCCATAATATCAGCTATTAAAGAATTTCTTTCTTTTGATTTTAGCTACATGCCTATTTTAGTTATTTTTGGTTTAGGAATTATTACAGGAATATTAACTACAATAAAATTATTAAAATATGTTTTAGCTAATCATAGATCAAAAGCAATATATGTAATACTGGGATTAATGATTGGATCTATATATCCAGTAATTATGGGACCTACTACCCTTTCTAATCCATTACCTCCAATGGACTTTAGTAATTTTAGCATAGTGTTCTTTGCAATAGGAGGGGCCTTAATTTTTGGACTTGAAAAATTAAAAGAAAGTTTAGAAAAGAAAAACTAAGAAAGAAAAATATAAAAGGAGCTGTCGCCTTATTGAATTGAAATTCATTAGCGGCTGCTCCTTTTTTCGTAAATAGAAACTATTTATTTTTCTTAATACCCTTAGTTCCAGAAGCCTTTTCCTTTTTCTGCTTCTTTCCTTGGTTTGTTGAAGAATCATCTTTTACGCCCATACCATTAATCCTCCTAAAAATTTATAGTAACCTTACTCTATTATTGTTTTCAATATGGATAATTTAATGCAAGGAAGTTTATAACAATGGCAGACTTAGCAAATATTAGAAGAGTTATTAAGAAAGTCTTAAAAAGTAGAAATTCCCGTTTTCTAGTAGATTTATACCTTGATAAAAAATAAGATTAAATATAAAATTAAAATGAAATATAAATAAAGGTGTGTAATTATGAAAAAAATATTCGAAATAAAAGATTTAAAGTTTTACGAAGAAGAATTTTTAGATAATATAGAAGATTATGATGATGTAATACCAATAATTCAAGAATTAAGTTTAGAACTTAATTATGAAGAAATAGAAACTGTAGGAAATAATGATTGTTGTAATATGACAAATAAGAATTATATAGTAGAAATACCAGGTTTTCTGGATAAGGAAGATAACTTTATAACAAAAGATGAAGCGGAAAAATTAACTGAAGAAAGTGAAATGTCTTTAAGTCTTTTTGTAATTAGAATCTATAAATGTAGAGAGTGTAATAAGTGGATAATAGATATTTTAGAATAAGGGGCTTGCCAAAGGTCAAATTATAGGTGGGGGTATTTTAGCATGAAAAAAAATATAAGAACTTTTGCAATAGCAATGGCTATAGTTTTTTCAAATAACATGGTTTATTTTGCAGAAACAGAAAGTTCCCTTCAGGAGCAGATAGAACAAAATAATTCCAACATACAAGAATTAGAAAAGAAAAAAAATGAAATTATTGACCAAATAGGTGTTGAATCAGAAGAACTGCAAGGAGTTTTAAATGAAATAGATTCAAAAAGCCTAGAGCTTCAAAAAGCCCAAGCTGAAGTGGATTTTTATCAAAGTAAAATAGATGGAGTACAAGCTGAAATAAATTCTATTAATATTGAAATAGAAAATACTAAAAATGAAATTTCTTTAAAAGAATCATTGATAGAAGAAAAAAAGAAAGAAGAAGAAGAAGCAAAAGCCTTATTAGATAATAGAATAAGAAGTTATTATAAAATAGATGTTGCAACAAATATGATATATATGGTTTTAGAAAGTAAAAGTTTATCAGAGTTTTTTAGCAATGTAGGAGACGTAATTAAAGTAATGTCTATGGACAAGCAATTGGTTCAAGAACTAAAAGATATACAAGAACAATTGCAGCTTGAGAAGGAAGAAATAAATAAAAAGTTAGAAGAAATAGAAATTAATAAAGAGTCCCTAGTTGGAAAACAAAATGAATTGCTTAAGGTTCAAGAAGAGTTTATTGTAAAGAAAAATGAACAAGAAAGCAAAATGAACGAGTTATATGCTTTAGAATCAGAAAAAACAAGTATTATTAATAGCCTTGCATCTCAGGAAGAACAATTAGAAAGTGAGATAGGTGATTTAACAGCATATAATGAAGAATTAGAAGCACAATTAAATAGTATTTTGAATGAAATAAATAACAATAATAGTAACGAGCAAAATGGTGAAACAGTAAATCAACCAAGCTCAGAAGGATTTTTAAGACCAGGTTATGGACCTGTAACAGATGATTTTGGCCCAAGAATAAATCCAGTTACAGGAGCAGCAGGATTCCATAGAGGAGTTGACTTTGCAGATCCTTATGGTGCATCTGTCTATGCTTCAAAAAGTGGTGTTGTAGCATATTCAGGCTGGATGTCTGACTTTGGTAATGTAATAATAATAGATCATGGTGGTGGAGTTCAAACCCTCTATGCTCATAATAGTGAGTTACTTGTAAGCTCAGGACAAGCAGTTAGCCAGGGTGAAGTTATAGCATATGTTGGCTCCACAGGTATGAGTACAGGACCACATATTCATTTTGAAATAAGAATAAACGGACAAGCTGTAAATCCATGGAACTACCTATAAACAGTTTTCAGTTTTCAGTTTTCAGTTTTCAGTTTTCAGTTTTCAGTTTTCAGTTTTCAGATATCAGTTTTTAGGAAGGACTTTTCAAGATTTAGATTTTGAAGAGTCCTATTTTTATAAATTTTCAGCCTCCTGAAAATTATCCCTAACTGAAAATTGGAAACTGAAACTTGGGAATTGAAAAAAGAGCTGTTTCCAGCTCTTTATAAGGGATTAATGTTCATTTTTTAAGGGATAAATGAACATTATGGGGTTATTAATTTAGAGATAATACTTATTTTACAATAAATCTAATACTGTATTATTTATATATAATTATAGTATATTTGGGCGAAAAAACCAATATATTTTATAAAAAAATTTAAAAAATATCATAATTTCTTGTAGAATTAAGTATTATTAGGAAAAAGCATAAATTTATGTAAAGTTAAAATTTTATATATGGAATATTTAAATTTAAGTATATAATAGATAATGAGGTGATTATAATGATAGAATTTGATAAGGATATATTAAAATCTACACCAGACTATGAGGATTACGACGAAAATGTTGCTCAATTATCCATAGGAGATTTAAGGGATCTTGGATTAATTAAATGTGGAGGATGTTGTAGCACAAAGAGCAGTGATAAAAAGTGTGGTTGTGGAAAATAATTTTAGCTAAATAGGTTTTTATTGAAAGTAAATGCAAATACTTTTTATATATAATTAATTTTAGGAGGGTTTGGGTGTGAGGAAGCCTAGCATATTTAGTAGAGAGTATGAGAGAAAAATGAGAGCACGTAGGAAAAAAATAATGATAATTACTGTTCTTATATTGCTAGTAACGATTATCATACTTTCTAAATCACTAATAAGTAATATTAATTTTGATTCTGTAAGAGATAAAATTCAAGCCTGGGTTGATTCTGAAGATAATACTTCAATAAATGAGGAAAATCTAATTGAAGAAACAATTCCAGAAGAAGAAACTTCAGAAAAATTGGAAGAGGAAACAAAGGTAGAGGAAAAACTTATTGAATTTAAAGTAAATGAAACTGATACTTTAGTTATGGAATATGAAGAAGTAAATGGCGCTCAAAAGTTCAAGGATGTTAAAGAAAATAGGGCTAATTTAACTTATTCTATAAATCCAGCTAAAACAGCAGTGATAACTATTGATAAAAATCAAGATATGAAAGTATTTAATATAGATAAGAGTGAAGCTATTATTCATGCAGCTAATTATGTTGCTCCTAATGGAGAAGTTTTTGAGAAAAATAATGTGATAAAAACTTATAGCAATTATCTTTGGAATGTGGAAGTTAAATTTGTTTCAGATACAAAAGCAGCATATATAAGTAATGTTCCTTATTTTGGGTATGATTTAGATAAGTATATATGGATAGTGGATGTTAAGGATAAATCTCATAAAACCTTGTGGAATTCAAAGGGTAAGGATGTAAAATTAAATAATTTAGCTGATAAAGGTTTAGAAGTTTTAATAGATGGCAATGTTAAATATATAAACCAAAATGGAGAATTAATTAATTAATTAATATGAAATTCAAACAAATATTTGAAAATAATTCATGAAATATGTTATAATGGCATAGTTATATTAATTACGATAGTATGGACTATTTTAGGAGGAAGAGTACAATGAAGGCTAAAATGGAAAAAATAGAGAAGAATCTTGTTAAACTTGAAGTTACTGTGGAAGCAGCAAAGTTTGACGAAGCAATAAAAAGAGCTTATAAAAAGAATGTAAAGAGCTTTAATGTTCCAGGATTTAGAAAAGGAAAAGTTCCAATGAATATTGTTAAAAAATATTATGGAATAGGAGTTCTTTTAGAAGATGCAATTAATTTTGCTATAGATTCTTCATATGGAAAGGCTTTAGATGAAAATAATATTAGACCAGTTGATTATCCAAATATAGACATTGTTACAGCAGAAGAAGGAAAAGATTTCGTTTATACTGCTGAAGTAGTTGTTTATCCAGAAGTTCAACTAGGTGAATATAAAGGATTAAAAGTTGAAAGACCTACATATCCAGTTGCTGACGAAGATGTAGATAATAGATTAAAAGAAATGCAAGAAAAGAATGCTAGAATAGAAAGCAAAGAAGATGGTGAAATTGCTAAGGGCGATATTGCTGTTATAGACTTCAAAGGATTCATTGATGATGTTGCTTTTGAAGGTGGAGAAGGCAAGGATTATTCATTAGAAATAGGTTCAGGAAGCTTTATTGATAACTTCGAAGACCAATTAGTAGGAGCTAAAGTTGGAGATAAGGTAGATGTTAATGTAACATTCCCTGAAAACTACGGAAGAGAAGAATTAAACAATAAAAAAGCAAGATTCGAAGTTTTAGTTAAGGATATAAAGGTTAAGGAATTACCAGAACTAGATGATGAATTTGCAAGTGAAGCTTCAGAATTTGAAACATTAGCTGAATTAAAAGAAGATATTAAAGCTAATTTAGAAAAGAATAACAAAGCTAGAGAAGAAAGAGAATTTGAAGATGCTGTTCTAAAGGCAGTAGTTGAAAATGCAACTATTGATGTTCCAGAAGTAATGGTAGAAAAAGAAATTGATACTATGATAAAAGACTTAGAACAAAGACTTCAATATCAAGGATTAAGCTTAGAACAATACTATCAATTTACTGGATCAGATGAAGCTAAAACAAGAGATTTCATGAAAGAAAATGCTCTTAATAAAGTAAGAACTGATTTAGTATTACAAGAAATTATAAAAGCTGAAAATATAGAAGTAACTGAAGAAGAGTTAAAAGAAAAAGCTAAAGAAGTTGCAGAAATGTATTCAGCAGCTAACGACGACAAAATGATTGATTTATTAATAAAAAATCAAAAATCAGCATTAGAATATGATGTTAAAATTCAAAAAACTTTAAAGTTCTTAGTAGAAAATAATAAATAGTATATAAAAATGATTGCCAGAATAAAATTCTGGCAATTATTTCAAGTACATATTAACAAAATTAATAAAGTTTTATATAATTTATTATAGGCAGATATAATTAGTTTTTTTTAATATGGATATATTATATAAGAGGGAATATAGAAGAAAAGGAGTGAATAAAATGGCTTTAGTTCCAATGGTTGTAGAGCAAACAGGTAGGGGAGAAAGATCATATGATATTTTTTCAAGACTGTTAAAAGATAGAATAATTATGTTAAGTGGAGAAATAAATGATGATACAGCAAATTTAGTTGTAGCACAATTATTATTTTTAGAAAGCGAAGATCCTGATAAAGATATCTATCTTTACATAAATAGCCCAGGAGGATCAATTACTTCAGGAATGGCAATTTATGATACTATGCAATATATAAAACCAGATGTTTCAACTATATGTATTGGTATGGCTGCTTCTATGGGAGCGTTTTTACTTTCTTGTGGCACAAAAGGTAAAAGGTTTGCATTACCTAATAGTGAAATAATGATTCATCAACCTCTAGGTGGTTTTAAGGGTCAAGCGACAGATATTGAAATACATGCTAATAGAATATTAAAAATTAAAGAAACAATAAATAAAATATTAAGTGAAAATACAAATCAACCTATAGAAAAAATAAAGGATGATACAGAAAGAGATAACTTTATGTCTGCAGAAGAAGCTATGAATTATGGATTAGTAGATAAAGTTATTACTAAAAATAATGTAGCAGACAATAAAAAATAGTTTTATCTTAACCTAAGCGAGGTGAATTTATGGCTAAATATGATGATAAAAAACAATTAAGATGTTCTTTTTGTGGTAAGTATCAAGAACAAGTAAAAAGATTAATAGCTGGACCAGGAGTATATATTTGTGATGAATGTATAGATTTATGTTCAGAAATAATTGCAGATGAATTTGAAAATCACGTAGAACTAGATACAACAACAGTTCCTAAGCCAAGAGAAATAAAAAATTATTTAGATCAATATGTAATTGGCCAAGAGCAAGCTAAAAAATCCTTAGCAGTTGCGGTTTATAATCATTATAAAAGAATTAGTTCAAATGTTATGGACGATGATATAGAACTTCAAAAAAGTAATATTCTTTTATTAGGACCAACTGGCTCAGGTAAGACTTTATTAGCACAAACCTTAGCTAAGTTCTTAAATGTTCCTTTTGCAATAGCAGATGCAACAACATTAACTGAAGCTGGTTATGTTGGGGAAGATGTTGAAAATATCTTATTAAAATTAATTCAAAATGCAGATTATGATGTAGAAAGAGCAGAAAAAGGAATAATTTATATTGATGAAATAGATAAAATAGCTAGGAAATCAGAAAATCCATCAATAACAAGGGATGTTTCTGGAGAAGGTGTACAACAGGCCTTACTAAAAATATTAGAAGGTACAACTGCTGCAGTACCACCTCAAGGTGGAAGAAAACATCCACATCAAGAATTCCTTCAAATAGATACATCAAATATTTTATTTATTTGTGGTGGAGCTTTTGATGGATTAGATAGAATAATAGAAAAGAGAACTCAAAGAAGTTCAATTGGATTTGGAGCTGAAATTTCATCTAAGAATGAAAAAGATTTAGGAAAACTTCTTAAAGAAATAATGCCTGGAGATTTATTAAAATTTGGTCTTATTCCAGAGTTTGTTGGTAGATTACCAGTTATAGTAACTTTAGAAAGTTTAGATAAAGATGCATTAATAAATATACTTACTAAGCCGAAAAATGCCTTAGTAAAGCAGTATAAGAAATTATTCGAAATGGATAATGTTGAATTAGAATTCGATGAAAATGCTTTAACAGCAATTGCTAATGAAGCAATTGAAAGAAAAACAGGAGCAAGAGGTTTAAGGTCAATAGTTGAAGAAACAATGACAGAAATAATGTACGACATACCTTCAGACGAAACAATTTCAAAGGTTATTATTAAGGAAGATTGTATAAAAGAGAAGAAATTACCTGAAATTGTTAGGGTAAAGGAAGGGGAAGTAAGACCTCAATTAAAGTCTTCTAAAAAAGGCAAGAAAAGAAAAGGTATAGAAACAGCATAATCAGTTGAGAGTTCACAGTGCACAGTGCACAGTTATTGTGGATTTTCAGGCGGCTGAAAATCTATATTATAAGATTTTAAACTGCTGACTTAATGTCAGCAGTTTTTTTTATTGCAGATTTTCAGCTTTCTGAAAATCATCCTAAACTGTGAACAGTGCACTGTGAATTCCGAACTGTACAAAAGTTATTCTTTTGTGCCTAGAATATTAACTATAAATGAAGTCAATAAT
>JAAYOT010000119.1 GCA_012520205.1 Clostridiales bacterium | reverse complement strand
TAAACTTTTTTATACTCTTGTTAAATCCCATTAATAAATTTCTGTTAATAAAACTAATAATAAATAATTTAGTAGTTATGGTGAATATTGCAATTCAAGTTTGTTTATATAGTTATGGATTTAATAGAAAAGTTGAAAACCAGAAAAAAATGAATTCAGTAGAAATCTCTAGTGGAGCTATATATATTTTGCAGATTATTACTATAATTATGGGGTGAGAAATGAAGTTTTTAAAAATCAATTTAAAGAAAATTATGCAAATTTATTTTATATTTTGGTTAATGCCAATATTAGTGATTATTGTTAATTTAATTTTAGGGATTGATGAAGTAGCAAGAAATAATATTATGGTAGATATTAATTTTCAAAAAATTATTTTAAGAAATTTGACTGTTATGTTATCGTTAATAGTTTTAGGTATAGTACATAATAAAGCTCCATACATACTGTACCTATATAACTCACTTCAATTTTCAATTATATTATCCATATCATTAGAAAGTATAGGATTTATTCAGACAATAGTACGAGTAATTCCTCATGGGTTAATTGAAATTTTTGCTTTGTCCTTAGCGACATTAATTGGAACAAGATTAAAAGAAGATATGAAAAATATGGATTATTATAGAAGTGTTTTCTTAGGAATAGTTATACTATTTATAGCAGCCTTAATTGAAACATTTATAACTCCAGTTCTTGTAAATTTATTATAAACAGGGAGGAAATATGAAGCTTAATAATTTAACTAAGAAATATGATAAAATAATTTTTAGAAATATTAATTATGATTTTAAAGAAAATAATATTTATAGTATTTTTGGGAAAAATGGAGTTGGAAAGACTACACTTCTTAGTATAATTGCTAATCAATTAATGCCAGATGAGGGAATAGTAGAGAGCTTTGAAGATAATATAATGTTTATTTCTGAAGATATTATTCCTTTTAGTTTTTTGACTGGAAAAGAATTTGTCGTAGAAACATTAAAGATGAAAAATATAGATATTACAGAAGATTTAGTAATAAAAACTTTTAAAAAATTTTCTATGTTAGAAGCAAAAGATAAGTTAATAGTAAATTATTCCAAGGGAATGAAATATAAGTTGATTTTAATATTAATTGTAATAATTAATCCTAAAATTCTAATAATGGATGAACCTTTTGCTGATATAGATATTTTAACAATTCAAATTGTTAAGGAATTCTTTGACAATTATAAAAAGAATAAAATTGTTATTTTTTCAACACATTTAATAAGTATAGCATCAAAGTTGAGTGATAAGATATTATATCTATCTGAAAATAATCTTATTGAACTAGGTGTTAATAAGAAAAATGAAAATGAGTTTGAAAAAATCCTTCTTAAATTAATGAAAGAAGAATATAAATTATAAATTAAAGTTTAATATTAATTTTATGAAAATAAATTATACTAAGTATAAATATGAAATTTAAGGTTATATCGATTTAGTTTGATATGCCTTTTTGATTTTTAAAAATTAATTTTTATATAGGTTTATTTTTGATAGATTTATAAAAATAAAGAAAAATTTAAAAATCTATCACACAAAAATAGAAATATGATATAATATGAATATAAGGTAATCCGATAGGAAAAGTAGGTAATGACGAGAAGAGTAGATTAATAAAAGCTAGCAGAGAGAAACCTCCTTGGCTGGAAGAGGTTTTTAGGGGATATTAATTGAAGTGCATCTCTGAGCCCTGAATCGAAATAATAGTAGACTTCAGCGGGTACGCCCGTTATAGCGTTAAGGTATGTTTGTACCTGAATTTGAGATATCTATATAATTATGTATTGAGTTACCTAGTATATAGATAATTAGAGTGGAACCGTGGAAGTTTACTTCTGCCTCTAAGTTTTTAGGGGGCAGAAGTTTTTTATTTACAAATAAGTTAATAAATTTGCTTAAGCTTTAGATTAACTTTCAAATTAAATTTAAATTATAAAAAGCAATAAAAAAGAAAGGATGATTTATTATGAATTCTGTACAATACTTTAATTCCATAGCTGAAAATTGGAATGTTATACGTAGTGAGTATTTTGAAGAAAGGCTAAAATACAAACTTTTATCAAAAATAAATATAAAGGATAAAGCTGTAGCCGATTTAGGATGTGGAACAGGTTTTGTTTCTTTAGCTTTAGCAAATGAGGCAGGCATAGTCTTTTCTATAGATAATTCAATAAATATGCTAAAACAGTTAAAGCATAATTCTTTAGATAAAAATTATAAAAATATTTATCTAATAAAATCTTCCTTAGAAAATCTATCCCTTTTTGATGAATCAATGGATGCAGTTTTTATAAATATGGCCCTTCATCATATTGAAGATGCAAAAAAAGCTATATCAGAAATGCATAGAGTATTAAAAAAAGATGGCGTTATAATTATATCAGATGTTTTAGAGCATGATGGGGAATGGGCTAGGGAAGAAATGTTTGATGAATGGCTTGGATTTTCAAATGAACAAATAAGTACTTGGCTAGAAGAAGTAGGATTTAAAAACATTGAAATAGAAAATACAGACTTAAGCTGTAAAGGTTACTCAAGTAAAGGTGAATACACTGAAACAGGTATCTTTATAGCAAAAGCAAGTAAAAAATAACAGGAGGATGAGGAGATGAAAATAGAATCATTATTAATTCATGGGGGTATAGATGGAGATCAAAGAACAGGTGCAGTTAATGTACCAATATATCAGACATCTACCTATAAACAGCCGAAGTTTGGGGTAAATACAGGATATGAATATTCAAGAACAGGAAATCCAACAAGGGAAGCCTTAGAAAAATTAATTTCAGACCTTGAAGAAGGCTATAGAGGCTTTGCCTTTGCCTCAGGAATGGCAGCAACTACTGCTGTTTTATCCCTTTTTAAGTCAGGAGATAAAATAGTTATTTCAAATAACTTATATGGGGGAACCTTTAGGGTATTAGATAAGGTTTTTAATAATTTTGGAATTGAATATAAAATAGTTGACACTTCTAATTTAGAGGAAGTAAAAGCTAGCATAGATGAATCAGTAAAAGCAATATTTATAGAAAGTCCAACTAATCCCTTAATGGATATAACAGATATAGAAGAAGTTTCAGGAATTGTTAAGGAGTTTGGAATAATAACTATTGTTGATAATACCTTTATGACTCCCTATCTTCAAAAACCAATTAAACTTGGAGCTGATATAGTTATTCATAGTGCAACTAAATATCTTGGAGGCCATAGTGACACTGTTTCTGGCTTAGTTGTTGTTAATAATAAGGATTTAGCTGAAAAACTTCATTTTATTCAAAACTCAACAGGAGGAATTTTATCACCTTTCGATTCATTTATGTTAATGAAGGGGATAAAAACATTAGCAGTTAGAATGGACAGACATAATGAAAATGCAAAGAAAATTGCAGAATTTTTAAAGTCAAGAGAAGAAGTTGAAAGGGTATATTATCCAGGGTTTAAAAATCATCCAGGACATAAAGTTCAAAGAAAGCAGGCATCAGGTTATGGTGGAATGATATCC
Source organism: Clostridiales bacterium (assembly GCA_012520205.1). Classification (GTDB taxonomy): domain Bacteria; phylum Bacillota; class Clostridia; order Clostridiales; family Clostridiaceae; genus Clostridium. The sequence goes on along the minus strand of JAAYOT010000119.1, from coordinate 1,134 downwards.
TTTGTTTTAAAAGAAGGCTATGATTATAAAAAGTTTTTAGAAAGCCTTAAAATAATAACCTTTGCTGAAAGTTTAGGAGGAGTTGAGTCCCTTGTTTGTCATCCAGCTTCAATGACACATGCTGCAATACCTTATGAGATAAGGCAAAAAGTTGGAATAGTTGATAACTTAATAAGATTATCAGTTGGAATTGAAAATGTTGATGACTTAATAAAGGATATAGAAAATGCATTAAAGGAAGGATTTAGCGGTGAAGTATTTAAATAATATTCAAGATCTAATAGGGAAAACTCCAATAATTAAACTTAATAATTTAAATATTAAAAAAGGAGTTAATATCTTTGCAAAGCTTGAATGTAATAATCCTGGAGGAAGTGTTAAAGATAGAATAGGAATTTATATGATAGAAAAGGCAGAAGAAGAAGGGAAACTAAAAAAGGGTTATACAATAATTGAAGCAACTGCAGGTAATACAGGACTTGGAATAGCCATGGCTGCCTTAAATAAAGGATACAATATAGTTTTCGTAGTTCCAGAGAAATTTTCAATAGAAAAACAAACCTTAATGAAAGCCCTTGGAGCTAAGATAATAAATACTCCAAGAGAAGAGGGAATGCTTGGAGCTGTAAAAAAAGCAGAAGAACTACTTGAAGTTACAGAAAACTCAATAAGCCTAAGACAATTTGAAAACATGGCAAATCCCCTTGCCCATTATGAAAGAACAGGACCAGAAATATATGAAGATTTAGATGGAAAAATAGACTGCTTTGTTGCTGGAGCTGGAAGTGGAGGAACCTTTACAGGAGTTGCAAAATATCTAAAGGAAAAAAATAAAAATATAAAAGCCATATTATTAGATCCAGTAGGTTCTACCATGGGTGGTGGAATTGAAGGGTGCTATGATATAGAAGGGATAGGAAATAACTTTATTCCAAACACAATGGATATGAATTTAGTAGATGAAGTTATAAAGGTAACTGATAAGGAAGCCTATGATATGGCTAGGCTAATTGCCCTTAAAGAGGGACTTATTGTAGGAAGTTCATCAGGGGCAGCAATAGCAGCTTCTTTAAAACTTGCAGAAAAAATAGAAAAAGGAAATATAGTTACAATACTTCCTGATAGGGGAGATAG
>JAAYOT010000118.1 GCA_012520205.1 Clostridiales bacterium | reverse complement strand
AATTTATTTTTTAATCTTTGCATTATACTTTTTATAACCATTCTCTTTTCCTTTAATGAATGTACCCAAGAAGCTCTAAGGGTAATACGCATTACTAATATTCTCATAATTTTCTCCATTCCTCTTATCAATTTTTCTTTATTTTTTATTATTCCTAAAAACTACTTAAATATTTATTTTATGGTTTGTCTATATCATTATACAAACTTTTTTTAATTTTATGGTTAATTATGAATAATAACTACAGGATAAATCTCATTCATTTGGACAAACTATTTATGAAATAAATTTTATAGGAGGTAAAAAACTATGGCATATTCAATAGATAGAGATTTACATGATAAAGCAAAAAAAATGTTATTAGCTGGTGATTCCTATGATAAGGTTATGAGAGAAACCCATTTAAGAAAAAAGGATTTAAGGAGAATTGAACTAAATGAAATATTACCAGACATAAAATAAGAGTTTTCAGTTTTCAGGTTTCAGATTTCAGTTAGTTATGAGATAGTTTATATTAAAGTAAAATGAGAAAAGGAAGATTTTCAAAATATCGAAAATCTTCCTTTTTATATTATTTAAGAGGGAAAACCTTAGTGAATTTGACTAGCTTCCTAGTCAATAAGTCCTTCCTTTACTAAAAATTCATTAGCAACTACTCTTGGGTCTTTTCCATTTACATCAACTTCAAAGTTTAATGCTCTCATTGTTGAATCTGTAATTTTTCCACTTAATGAGTTTAACACCTCTTCTAATTCAGGATATTTTTCTAAAGTATCTATTCTTATAAGTGGTGCCGCATAGTATGGTGGGAAGAATTGCTTATCATCTTCTAAAACTGTTAATTCAAACTTATCAATTAAACCATCAGTAGTAAAAGCATCTATTAAGTCAGATTCTTCATTAATAAGAGCTGTATATCTTAAGCCCCCATCTACAGGGTTAATATTTTTGAATTTTAAATTGTAAATTTCTTGTAATCCTATTAATCCATCATCTCTATTAGCAAATTCAATAGTTGGTCCCATTAATAAATCCTGTGAAATTCCTTGCAAATCTGAAACTTTTTCAAGATTATGGGTCTCTGCAATTTCTTTTGTTGTAGCTATTGCATAAGTATTATTAAAACCTAGTGAATCTAGAAATTGTAATCCTAATTCATTTCTAAATCTTTCTTCAACAACATCATAAACTTTATCCGGATTTGTTTCTCCATCATTAATGTTTAATAAATTTACATAAGCTGTTCCCGTATATTCAACATATGCATCTATACTTCCTGCTTTTAAGGCTTCAAAAGCAATTTGAGTTCCGCCAAGATTTAATCTTGTTTCTACAGTGATATCAGTTTTATCTTCAATTAAAATATCTAATACATTTCCTAGTATAAGCTGTTCTGTAAAGTTTTTAGAACCTACTACTATAGTTTTACCTCCCTTATTAAAAGGAAGATTAGTTGCTATTAAAGTAATAATTATAGCTGCTGCTACTGCTCCTGATATAGCAATTTTTTTCTTTCTATCTTTTGAATTGCTTTTAACCTTCATGGTACCATCAGCTCTTTTTATACCATTAGGTGCTACAGTAAGTTCTATTTTTCCAGTAACCCAGTCCATAACTAAGGCTAATATAGCTGCTGGGATAGCTCCAAATAAGATTAAATTATTATCAACAGTTTGGATTCCTGAGAATACAAGATATCCAAGACCTCCAGCTCCAACAAAGGCTGCAATAGTCATAAGACCTACAGCTGTTACTGCTGAAATTCTTATACCAGCCATTATTACTGGTATAGCTAGTGGAATTTTTACTTTTTTTAAGGCCTGGCCTCTTGTCATCCCTATTCCCTTTGCTGCCTCCATTATATCAGGATTTATATTAGTAATTCCTGTATATGTATTTTTAATAATTGGAAGCATTGAATAAAGCACAACCATTATGATAGCCGGTGTAGAGCCTATACCTGTTAGCGGTATTAAAAAACCAAGTAAGGCTAAACTAGGTATTGCTTGTACTAAATTTGCAAATCCAATTACAGCTTTAGCAAGTTTCTTATGGTTAGTAATAAATATTCCTAGGGGCACTCCTATACATACTGCAACTAATACTGCAATTATTGTTAATTCTATATGCTCTAATAAAAGGGCAAGTATTTCTCCTTTTCTTACTGCAAGACTTGATAAAAAATCATTCATTAATTATCCCCTCCCTGTTCTATATATTGACTGCTTAGTACTGAAATCAAGCTACTTCTTGTTATTAATCCTAAAAGCTTGCCACTATCATTACAAACTGGTAGATAGCCTCTCTTTAGGTTATTAAATACTTCTAATAAGTCAGGTAAGCTTGTATTTTCAACAACATATTCAGGGGACTTTCTCATTATATCCCTAATCAATGTAGACTTGTCTTTTATCTTTTGTATATCTTCTACTGTAATATATCCTTCTAGCTTCTTTTCCCTATTTACTATTAGCAAACTATCAACCTTGTTGTCTCTCATAATTTCTCTAGCTTGAAGTAAATTTCTATTTCCAGATGCTGATATTGGTTTTGTTATCATAACATCTTCTGCCCTAATAAACTCTGGTTTGCTCCAAATCTTATCCTTACCAATAAATTCTTCAACATAATCTCCTGCAGGATTTTTTAATATATTCTCTGGAGTATCATATTGAATGATTTTTCCCTTTTGTAATATACAGATCTTATCTGCAATATTAATTGCTTCATCCATATCATGAGTTACAAAAACTATAGTTTTGTTATATTCCTTTTGAATATTAAACAACTCTTCTTGAAGCTCTGCCCTTGTGATAGGATCTAATGCACTAAAAGGCTCGTCCATTAATATTATTTCTGCACCTGCTGCAAAGGCTCTAGCAACCCCTACTCTTTGTTGCTGTCCACCACTTAGCTCTGCTGGGTATCTATCAATATACATTTCTGGATCTAATCCAACCATATTTAATAATTCAATGGTCTTTGCTTCTATTTCATCATTAGGCATACCAATAAGCCTTGGAATAACTTCTATATTTTCTTTAACTGTCATATGAGGAAATAAACCTGTTTGTTGAATAACATAGCCTATTCTTCTCCTAAGCTCAATTGGATCCATTTTATAAATGTCTTGACCATTAATTAAAATTTGACCGTCTGAAATTGGAATTAATCTATTGATCATTTTAAGTAAGGTAGTTTTTCCTGATCCACTTGCTCCAATTAATACTACTAATTTTCCCTTTTCAATAGTAAGATTAAAATTTTCTAGTACTGTGTTTTTCTTGTATTTCTTTTTTATATTTTTAAATTCAATCATATATACCTCCCTTTCAAACAACTTGATAATAACATCAAGTTGTT
>JAAYOT010000117.1 GCA_012520205.1 Clostridiales bacterium | reverse complement strand
TAATAATCTGCATCTGTAATATTATATATAGAATGTATAGCATAGAATATCCCTATTACAAGTGATTGAATAAAGAATCTTATATCAAGCACAGCTCTTAATTTATTAATGCCAAAGACTTCTACTTTAGGAGATGGCCATTTAATAAAATCTGATAAAAAATCATTCCTTAAGATGAATAAATAAAATAGATTAGTTATAACAAATATAAAGAATATTATAATTAGATATACATTCTTATTTAAATTTCCTTTATTTATTAAACCCTTAGGCTTACTTTTTTCCACATAGGATTTATTTGAAGGAATCGCTGGTTTACCTAAAAGTACACTGTAAAAAGCCACTGCAAAAGCAAAAGAGTATTTTGCTAGGCTATAATGGGTACGTGGAGGATAAGGGTAAACTCTAAAAGTAGTAAACCAAGCTGCAAAAATTAAGTTAATGGGTATAACCCCCCTCAAGATAATTTTATTTGATAGTTTTATTATTTTTATTACTCTCTTTCTATTGTTAAATTCTCTTACCTTCTTAGCAATAAATATCAATCGTTCATTTTTATCTCCAGGAAGTTCTTTTTCTAGAAGCGCTTCACAATTAGGACAAATGTATTCATCATCATAACAATAAAAATTACACTTTTTGCAATTCATAGTTGTTCTCCTCGTATAATTAATTTTGTAGTTAGTTTTTATTGAATTTCCAGCACCTAAAATTGCTACAATTTGAAAAAGATTACTGGAAATTTAAAAGACAGTATAGAATTACTTCTAAACGTCAATATTTTTAAATGAAAGAATTGGCGTAGGGATATTCAAATTCTCCTTGTTGACCACTAACGTGGTACTTCTTACTAAGAGTGTTTCCCTAATTGTATTGTTAGCTTCTAACCCAGTCGTTGTTCGGATTATTAATCCGGTTAGCGTAGCAACTAACCTCTATAGTGATTAATAATTTAGTTCTTATTAGTGCGAGGGTGTTGATGCATTACAATCTAGGGGTAATCCTATACCAGTTCTTTTTTAATACAATCGAAAGGTGGTGATACCATGGATAACGCTTTAACAACTACTTTATTCATTGGTATAGATGTAAGTTCAAGATCAAACTATGTTTTTGCTTTAGATTTCTTTGGTAAAAAACTTTTATCATTTGAAGCAAGAAACAACCTTCCAGGTTCGGAAGAAATCGTATCTAAAATCTTAACATGTCTTAATGAAAATAACTTAACACACCTTACAATTGCTATGGAATCAACCTCATTCTATAGCTGGCATATAGCTAACACTTTAGCTACTCACGATGCCTTAGTTTGGTTTAAGCCTAAAATATATTGCTTAAATCCCAGAGTAATTTCTGCATATAAAAAGTCTTTTGTTGATATCGATAAAACCGACCCAAAGGATGCCTTTGTCATTGCTGACTTTGCAAGAGTAGGTAAGATAACTACTGCTCCATGGAGCGGCGGACAATATATTGCACTGCAAAGACTTACTAGATGTAGACTTCATCTAATGGAGAATATTAGTCGTGAAAAGACTTATATTCTCTCAAATATCTTTTTAAAATTTAGTGAATTAGCAGTTCTAGGAAAAGATGAAAGTCCTTTTTCTAATACTTTTGGAGCTTCTTCTTTAGCTACTTTAACAGAGTTTATGACTATCGAAGACCTTGCTAACTCAAGCTTAGAAGATTTAATTACTTTTCTCATAGAAAAAAGTAAAAACAGGTTTTCTAACCCCGAAGCAACAGCTAAATTACTTCAAAAGGCTGCTAGAGATTCATATCGCCTAGATAAAGCATTATACGACCCACTTAATGCCACTATAGCTGCTTCTCTAAATTGCATTAAAGCATTAGAGAAAGAAGTCAAAGGCTTAGATAAAGCCATCGAAAAAGCAATTAAGAGAATTGATAACCATCAATTTCAATGCTTGCTTTCAGTTCCAGGCATTGGGCCTGTTTTTGCAGCTGGAATAATTGCTGAAGTTGGCGATATTACTAAATTTAATAATCAAGCTGCCGTTGCTAAATATGCCGGTCTTACATGGCGAAAAAAGCAATCAGGTAACTTTACTGCTGATAACACCTTCTTAACTAAGACAGGTAACAAATATTTACGTTACTATCTGTTAGAAGCTGCCGCTAGCGTTATGCGAAATAGCAGTGAATACCTTGATTATTATCACAAAAAATACGGTGAAGCCTTAATACATAAACATAAAAGAGCACTTGCACTAACTGGACGTAAACTTGTTAGATTGATTTTTGCTTTGCTACGCAACAATCAACTTTATACCTCTAATGAGGTAGTTGAAAAAGCTACAATTTAATAAATACTTGTCCTAGCACCTCTATATTCCCAGTAAAAAAATGGCAATATAGTTAGGTTTATTAAGTTTACTCTTTTTTATATAAGACAAACTAGATAATTTCCAATTTCTAAAAAAATTTATCTTGACATATTACCAGTCGTCTTTTATTAAACTTCATATAAAGACTCTCAAAACAATTTTAGGGATCTAGCACAATTTTAAAAAACATTTATAAAATCTCTGCATTTACCTTAATATAGGTAACATCTTCATCTATAGTATATTAGTAAACGACTCACCCGTCAACCATTTTTTTCCACACGCTTATTATCGCTCTAATTATCCAATGCCATCTATAAGCCATACTTAAACCAAGAGTCAAAAAACGGTGCTCTTTCACCGGGTTTGCCCCAATTTTTCTTGACCATTTGAACAACTTCCTCAATTATCTTTATTGATATAAGGTGAAAGCCAGGATATTTCTATCTTGGCTTTTTCATTTCAATTAACTAAGATTTGAACACAATACGTTCTAATCAGTAGTTGATTACAAAGCACCCCTCTTGCTAATCAGGAAGCATATGATTAAAATTTTACTGTTTCTATATGTTTATTATTCTACAGGATAAATATAAATTTTGATATTAATCTATAAACTTCCATATCCTGAATGAGTGATAAAATACATTCAAGATATGGATATTTTTTAGGAGATGACTTAAATTTCTCTATAATATTTTTATATATTTTTGGAATACTATTAGTAAGTATCTTTAAGAGGTGATCCCTATGACTGAAACAGAAAAAGC
>JAAYOT010000116.1 GCA_012520205.1 Clostridiales bacterium | reverse complement strand
TTTGATAATGCAGTAAAATCAAAGTTTAAACTCCAAAATTTATATAAATAAAATATAAGAATTAAGCAGGCAATACCTTGTAATATACGTGAAATAACCTTTAAATTTTTTGCTAATCCTGTCTTAACTTTTATTGCAAAAAGCAGATAGGATAATGAAATAAAAAACAAAAAAATAAAGAAAAAGCCTAAAGCTATTGGTAATAAACCAATCAATGATAAATCCGTTGTGGCTAAAATCATAGATATCATAAAAAGGCCACTAATAAAGAAATTAGATACACCGCTAATGGCGCTACGAATCATTGAATAAAGTAATATTAAATTATTATTCAATGGTGAAGGAAATAAATAGCTAATATCTGAAATAGAAAAATTACTTGGAGCATAATCATTTAAATAATGAGCCAATACAAATAATATTATAATAGTAGAAATTACAGCTATTATTCCAAGGGAAATTTCTTGTGTTTCTAAGGTAATTGAAGTCTTAGCTTTATTTGTAAATAATGAAATTATATATGAAGAAAAGATAAATGCCAAAAGCATAATTATGGTAAATAGCCTCTTAATAAAAATTATAGGATTTTGGAAAATTTGAAAAAATAGATTCTTAAGCTTCAAAAAATCTAAATATATTAAAATTTTTAAGTCTTTCAATTAAAAACCCCCTTTATGTCTTTGATAAATTATACCATAAAATAGCATTTATAACAAGAAATTGATTAATTATGGAAAAATTTAAATTAGTAAAAGTCTAAAGAAATAAGTCAATATTTGTAATCAATCCTTGCCTAATATATAATAAGAAATAGATTAGGATTATAATGTAATAAATGTATTAATAAGGGAGAGTTGTATGGAGTTTAATGGTTTTACTTTAATATTTATAATTATATTAGCAATTATAGTAACTGGGATTTGGGAATACATTCAAAGGTTAAAATATATAAGAGAAAAAATAAAGAATAATTGGGGGAAGGTAGGAAAAGAAAATTATAAGGATAAGGATTTAGAATCAATAGCAAGTTATTATAAGAATGTAGAAGACAAAGGCTTTTATATTGATGATATAACATGGAATGACTTAAACATGAATATAGTATTTAGCAGAATTAATAATACTCAATCATCAGTAGGAGAAGAGTTTTTATATAATACTTTAAGAAGACCAGAATTTAATGAGGATAAATTAAAGGTAAGAGATATGGCATAAAATTTAATTAATTGAAATAATTGTATCAAAAGAACCCTTTAGCAATATTTATATAGTAAGAACAATTTTAAGGAGATATCTTATGGAAATGATGAATATGCTATTCCAGGGTTTAATGGGTGGCGGAATGCCTAATATGAATGGCGGAATGCCTAATATGAATAATGGTATGCCTAACATGGGTCTTGGAAATCAAATGAGTAATCAAGGTGGAGGAAATTCACTTATTAATATGCTATTAAGTTCTATGATGGGTGGAAATCAAATGAATGGAAATCAAATGGGTGGCAATTCAATGAATGGAAACCTTAATTTAGGCAATTTAATGGGAAGCCTAATGGGAAATGTACAAATGGGTAATAATCCAATGCAAAACAACCCAATGGCTGGACAAAATATGATGAATAACCCTCTTTCACTTCTTATGAATGGAATGGGTGGAATGAATGGTGGAAATTTATTAAGTAGTTTAGGTCCTCTTCTAAATATGTTTATGGGCGGTATGAATACACCTAATAATCAGCAAAGCAAAAAATCAAGTAGTAAAAGAAAAAGCGCTACAGTAGATATGGATAAATTGATGAGTATGCTTTCCTCATCGGGAATAGATTATACTAACACTAACAATTCAGTTAATAACGATTTAAGATCTTTAGCTATGCTTCTTAATGCTATGAATGGTGGAATTAATAATAATCCTGATAAAAAACGCCGTAAAAGAAAATAATTAAAAAGTTTAGCATTAAAATAAGTATTAACTCAAAATGAGCTAATACTTATTTTTTTAGACTTTACATAATATTATATTTTAAAATCCTCTTTTCTTTGCTTCTATGCCGCTTTCATTAAGAGCAGGTTCCTTAATAGTGAAATTATAGCTATTATTTGCCTTTTGATTTTGTGTTTTATTTGTATGTCTTAGACCATTTTCCTTTGTATATGTTCTTCTATTATCATTTTTCATAAGCTTACCTCCTAAATAGTAATACAATAATAGTATTAGGAAATAATCAAAAATTATTAAAAATATTTATATTGACTGTGGAAAATTATTGCACTATATTTATATATGAAATATATAGATGGTTGTCTATATAAGGAGGAGATATGATTAAAGATTATGAAAAGAATATAAAAGTATACAAAGCTATTGGTGAAATAAATAGAGCTAAGATTATTGATATGCTTTCTACAGGTGAAAAATGTGCATGTATGCTGTTGGAGGAGTTTAAGTTTACTCAGCCGACCTTATCTCATCATATGAAGGTATTAATAGATTGCAATATAGTTAAATATAGAAAGGTAGGAACATGGATATATTATAGTTTAAATGAAGAAGTTTGTGAGGAGGCTATAAAATTTTTAAATGGTATATTAAACCATAATAAAGATTGAAATAGGAGATAATATGAAAAAAGTAGATTTAACAGAAGGAAAGGTCTTAAGTGTATTAATAAAGCTAGCACTACCTATTATGGCAAGTTCTTTTTTGCAATTTGCATATAATATACTTGATATGATTTGGGTTGGGAATCTTGGAAGCAATGCGGTAGCTGCTATTGGGTCTTCAAGTTTTTTTGTTAGTCTTGGATATTCAATAAGTGCCTTTATTGCAATTGGAGCTGGAATTAAAGTTTCCCATGGAATAGGGGAGAAAAATAATAAACAGGTTAAGGAATATATTTCTTCAGGAATAATTTTAACCTTATTTCTTGGAATAATTTATAGTATTATTATTATTGTTTTTGGTAAAAATTTTATAGGTTTTTTAAATATAGAAAATTCAATAGTAAAAAGTGAAGCTTACAAATATTTAGTTATAAATGCACCTATTTTATTTTTCTCCTTTTTCAATACCTTATTTATAAGAATTTTTAATAGTTTTGGAAATAATAAGAGCGTTTTAATAATAAATATAATAGGTATAATAATAAATTCAATTTTAGATCCAGTATTTATCTATATATTAAAATTAGGTGTAAGTGGTGCAGCCCTATCTTCTTTAGTAGGAGCATTTATAGTTTTTGTATCCCTTTTATATAAGGGAAGATCAGTTTTTACAATAGATAAAGAAAATATCTTAGATTATGCAAAGTTAAAGGAAATAACAAGACTAGGAATTCCAATGTCTCTTCAAAGAGTATTATTTACAATAATAAATATTCTTCTTGCTAGAATAGTTGGAAGTTTTGGGTCAGATGCAATAGCTGCACAAAAAATAGGATTACAAATTGAATCAATAGTTTATATGGTTGTTGGGGGATTAAATGGAGCTATAACGGGCTTTGTAGGTCAAAATTTTGGAGCAAAGAAATACAAAAGAATCAATGAAGGTTATAATAAGGCAATAGGCATTGGAATTACTTATGCTTTATTTGTAACAATTACTTTTATTTTTATTCCAGAGTTTTTAGTGAAATTATTTATTAGAGAAGAAAACACCATTAATATTGCAAGTAGTTACTTAAGAATATTGGGGGTATCGCAAATATTTGCAACTGTAGAAATGATATCAAATGGAGTGTTTACAGGAGTTGGATTACCTAAGATTCCAGCTGCTATAAGCATAATCTATACAAGTTTAAGAATTCCAATGGCATTAATACTTATAAGATTTTTTGATGTAAATGGAATATGGGCAGCAATAACAATTTCAAGTATAATGAAAGGAACTACATCATATGGAATATACAAACATAAAATATGGAGGAAATATAAAGATGCTAGAATTAATTAAAAAGCTTAATTATAAAGAAAAATTATTAAAAGGAAGCTTTGGTATTGAGCGCGAAACACTAAGAGTAACAAAAAAGGGAGACTTAGCTTTGACAAAGCATCCAAGGGCTTTTGGAAGTAAAATTTCAAATCCATATATAACAACAGATTTCTCAGAGAGCCAAATAGAACTTATAACTCCTCCATTAAGTACGGTAGATGAAGCGCATAATTTTTTAACGGCTCTTTATGATATGACAGTTTTAGAATTAGATAATGAATACCTTTGGCCCCAGTCAATGCCTTGTAATATACCTGAAGAGGATAAAATACCAGTAGCTGAATATGCTATAGAAGATGATTACAAAGGAGAAAATGCAAGTAATTATAGGAAACATCTTTTAAAAAAATATGGAGGGAAAAAGCAATTAATTTCTGGAATTCACTTTAATTTCTCTTTTAATGAAAATCTAATTAAAGATTTATATAAATTGACTGAGGATAAAAGAGAGTATAGGGACTTTAGAGATCATATATATTTAAAAGTAGTGAGAAACTACTTAAGATATAGATGGCTGCTTATTTATTTATTAGGTGGAACTGCAGTAATGCATGAATCCTTTGGGGATAAGTGTCTTATTCAATTAAATAAAATAAATGAAGGTAGCTTTAGTAATGAAGGAGCTATTTCTTACAGAAATAGTGAATGTGGATATAAAAACCCAATAGACCTATATCCAAATTATAATTCTGTAAAGGAATATGTAGAAAGCGTAAATAAATTTATAGATGATAAAGTTATAGACAGCCACAAGGAACTATATACGCAAATTAGGCTGAAGGCTTATGACAATGATAATTTCTTAGAATCACTTTTAGCAGAGGGAATTAATTATTTAGAAATGAGAAGCATAGATATAAATCCTTTTGACAAAGCTGGAATATCTAAGGAAGATTTAAACTTTATAGTATCCTTTTTAATATACTTATTAGTTAAAGAAGAAAGCGGTTTTGAAAATTGGCAGGAAGAGGCTCAATATAACCAAAATATAATTGCATTATATGGTCAAAAGGATGTAGCTTTATATAAAGATGGTGAAGAAGTTTCTAAAAATAAATGGGCAGTTGATATTTTAGAGGAAATGAAAGAAATCCTTAAAGTCCTTTCTATAGATAAAGATAGAGTTATGGATAATATGATATCAAGGGTAAAGGATCCATCCTTAACTTATGCAGCTAAAATTTCAGAAATAGTAAAAAAAGAGGGATTCTTAGAAGGGCATATGAATTTATCAATAGAATATAGGGATGATGCCTTTAATAATAGATATAAATTTCAAGGATACGAAGATTTAGAACTTTCTACTCAAATTTTAATGAAGGAAGCCATAAAAAGAGGTATTAAGGCTGAAATAATAGATAGAAGTGAAAACTTTATAGCCTTAACAAAGGATAATCATACTGAATATATAAAGCAAGCTACTAAAACCTCAAAGGATAATTATGCAACAGTGCTTATAATGGAAAATAAAACTATAACTAAAAAAATATTAGAGAAGAATAATATAAAGGTTCCAAGGGGATTTGAATTTTCCTCCTTAAAAGAAGCTATTGAAAATATAAATGAATTTAAAGATCATCCAATAGTTATAAAACCAAAGTCAACTAATTTTGGTATTGGCGTGTCAATATTTAAGGATAAG
>JAAYOT010000115.1 GCA_012520205.1 Clostridiales bacterium | reverse complement strand
TAGTTTCTGCTCTTGTTTGGGCAAGTTTAATTATACTTCCAGATAATGCTTATTTATATATTGTAGTATCCTTGATTGCAACAATATTTATGACAGTTCCTAATATGCTTGTTTGGGGAATGGTTTCAGATTGTATTGACTATAATAGTTATATTGGTGGAGTAAGGCAAGAAGGTATAATTTATGGATCTTATAGCTTTGTTAGGAAGTTAGGACAAGCTATAGCCGGATTTGCATCAGGAATAGGGCTAACTATAATTGGTTATAATGCTAGTGTAGCAGTTCAATCAACAGTTACATTGTTTGGAATTAAATTATTAACAATTGGATTGCCAGCTATTGGTATGGGTATTGCATTTTTAGCATTCCAATTTATGTGGAATATAACACCTGAAATACAAAAGGAAATGAGCAAGAAAAACAACTAAAATTGGAGGTAATACTTATGAGAAAAGTTATAAATATAAATAATTGCTGGAAGTTTATAAAGCAAAATGAAGAAGAAGGAATGAAAAAAGTATATAATGATGAAAGCTGGGAGAGCATTAATATACCTCATACCTGGAATGCTATAGATGGAGCAAATGGATTTGATTTTTATAAGGGAGCATGTTGGTATAGAAAAGTATTTAACATAGATAAGGTAGAGCAAGGCAATAGAGTATATATTGAATTTAATTGATCTAATAGTGTTACAGATGTATATGTTAATGGTAAGCATCTTGGACAACATAGAGGTGGATATTCAATATTTAGATTTGATATAACTGATGTTATAGAATTTGGTGGTAAAAATATATTAGCTGTAAAAGTTGATAATACAGTTGTAGATGATGTGTATCCTCAAATGGCAGACTTTACATTTTATGGTGGTATATATCGTGATGTAAATATCGTAATTACTAATAATGTTCACTTTGGCTTAATGGATTATGGCTCAAAGGGGATATATATAGTTCAAGAAGAAGTAACCAAGGAAAGAGCTTCATTAAAAATTAAAGCTAAATTAGTTAACAATAATGAAGAAGAAAAAAAGGTAAGAGTTTGGGCAGATATATTAGACGATAAATGTAAATGCGTAACTTATGGAGCTAAAGAGGTATTACTATCTGAAGGTGAAAATAAAGAAATAGAAATTCCAGTTGAAATAGAAAATCCAGTATTATGGAATGGTAGAAAAAATGCATACATGTATGAATTAAAAATTTCTATGCAAAGTTTTAATGATACAATTGATGAACTTATAATTCCATTTGGTATAAGATATTTTTAGGTAGATTCAGAAAAGGGATTTTTCTTAAATGGAGAACACCTTCCATTACATGGAGTTTCAAGACATCAAGATAAAAAAGATATGGGATGGGCAATCACTAAGAAGGAACATAAAGAAGATATGGAAATAATTAAAGAAGTAGGAGCAAACTCTATAAGACTGGCTCACTATCAACATGATCAATATTTCTATGACTTATGTGATACTGAAGGTATGGTTGTTTGGGCAGAAATACCATTTATATCAATTATGTCAAAAAATGAATTAGAAGGTATAAATGCAAAGCAGCAAATGATTGAGTTAATAAGATAAAATTATAACCATTCATCAATTATTTTCTGGGGAGTACAAAATGAAATTCAAATAGGAGGAGAAAGACCAGAAGTAAGAAGACTTGTTAGCGAATTAAACGAGTTAACTAAAAAGGAAGACCCAACTAGATTAACTACAATGGCAAATGTTATGTTTGTAGGTAACAAGGATAAATATAATTATGTAACTGATACAATTGGATATAATAAATATTATGGATGGTATGTTGGAAAATCTGAAGATTTCGGACCATGGCTTGATGATTTCCATAAAACAAATCCTAATGTAAAGTTAGGTATATCAGAATATGGTGCAGAAGGTATAATACAATATCATAATAATGATCCAAAAGTTAAGGATTATAGTGAAGAATACCATGCCCTATATCATGAAACTGTTTGGAAGATTTTTGAGAAACGCCCTTACCTTTGGTCAACTTATGTATGGAATATGTTTGACTTTGGTGCTAACATTAGAAATGAAGGTGGAGTAAAGGGTAGAAATAATAAAGGATTAGTTACTTACGATAGAAAAGTTAGAAAAGATGCCTTCTATATGTATAAGGCTCATTGGAGTGGAGAAAAATTTGTACATATTACAAGTAAAAGATTTGTTGATAGGGTAGAGGACAAAATCAAGGTGAAAATCTATTCTAACTGTAAAGAAGTAACACTTTATGTAAATGGGGTTGAAACTTCAACTAAAGTAAGTGATGAAAAAGTATTTATATTTGAAGATATTGCTTTAAAAGATGGAATTAATGAAATTAAAGCAGTTGCCTTCAATGAAGGTGTTAAATTAGAAGATATAGCAAGATTTAATAAGGTAAATGAACCAAATATGAGCTATAAGGCACCGGAAGAAGAAGGTGGCTCTGTTTCAAACTGGTTTGAAATGCCTGATTTAGGTGATGTAGAAGTTGAAGAAATAACAATAACTGATGATGTATATTCAACAGAATGCAGCTTAGGAGAATTATTAGAAAATAAAGATACTAAAGCAGTAATAGATAAATATTTAGTAGGTATTGAAGAACATCCTATGCTTGAAATGGCAAAAGGAATGCCTATTGATAATTTAGCTGAAATAGCACCTGAGCAATTTAACGAAAAAATGATGTACACACTTAATAGAGAATTAACTAAAATTAAAAGAAAATAGGAGTAAAAAAGAAGATTGCTAACAATCTTCTTTTTTTTTGCAGTTCACCATTCATAATTTATATTACTTATTATTCCTAAGTATATTTTTAAATCTAAGTATGTAAACTTTATTTGCTATTATGGAAAATTTTATATATAATAGTTATTGCAAAAATATTATATTAATAAAACTCCATAGAAATATGGGACTTGTTCGAGAACTTCCAAGTATAAAAAACTAAGGTATTAATATAGTGGCAGTATATTAAGTTGTATCCTTAGATGCAGCTTTTTTTATTTAAAGCTGTAAGTTCTCTACATCAAAAGATTTGGAGGGGATAATATGAAAAAAAATTCAACAACAAAATTAACTTTCATTGGAATAGGTATTGCCTTAAATATTATTGGAGCCTTTATAGCCCTAATATTAAGATTACCTATTTTACTGGACTCAATAGGTACTATTTTAGTAGCCTTCCTTTATGGGCCCATATATGGAATAACAACTGGTGTATTAGGAAGCTTAATAAGTGGCTTTACCTATGATATCTATTCTATTTACTTTTCACCAGTACAAATACTTATAGGTGGAATTGTAGGCTGCTTAGCTAGAAAAAATGGTTTTAAAGGCAAAAAGGTATTTTTTAATTTATTGATATTAACAATACCAACAGGAATTGCCGGTGCAATGATAGCTTATTACCTCTTTGATGGAGTTACATCCTCAGGTTCAAGCTATTTAGTTCAAATCCTAACCTTTCTAGGTTTTAGTAAGGGATTTATCATATTTTTTATACAATTTATAACGGATTATGTAGACAAGCTTCTAGCAATTAAATTAATCGCTTTAGTACTAGAAAAGCTGCCTATGAATATTAGGGAGAAAGTGGCATGAATAGGTACAGTAAAATAACAGATAAAATAAAAAGAGAAATAGTTTTACTAAAGGCTTACCCTTGTATATGGGGTAAATGTTCCTTTTGTGATTATATTTTAGATAATTCATCTAAGGAAGAAGAAATAATAAAAACTAATAAAGAGGTTTTAAAGAATATAACTGGTGAATTTAAAGTTCTTGAAGTAATAAATTCAGGAAGCTGCTTTGAAATTCCAAAAGAAACTTTATTGTTAATTAAAGAAATAATAAAGGAAAAGAAGATTGAAAGATTATTTTTAGAGAGTCATTGGGCTTATAAAAATAAAATAAAAGAAATGAGAGGATTTTTTGAAATCCCAATAACTTTTAAAATTGGAGTAGAAACCTTTGATTATGAATTTAGAAATAGCGTATTAAACAAAAATGCTAAATTTAATACTGTAGAAGAATTAAAAGAATATTTTGATTCACCTTGTATAATGGTAGGAATAAAGGGACAAACAAAAGAAATGATAGCAAAGGATCTTGATATACTATTAAATAACTTTGATCACGGTACAATAAATGTCTTTGTAAATAATAGTACTAATATAAAAAGAGATAATGAATTAGTTAAATGGTTCACTAAAGAATATAAAGATATTTTAGATAAAAATGAAAAGATAGAGGTATTATATAATAATACTGACTTTGGAGTTGGAGACTAATTGAGTACTAATAGATGAAAAGGGACAGCAAAACTGTCCCTTATTTTAGTTCCAAAGAATATCCTCTGGCATTATTTCAAAAATTTTGTTTATAGTATTTAAGGCAGTCTCTTTCTTAATTGCAGAAGAGGATAAAAGCTGTTTGTATTGTCCGTTTCCTCTTTGGCCATGGAATAAGCTTTGAAGAGGGAAAATAAGTGAATGGACATTTGAGCCTTTCCCTAACTCTTCTTCAACATAAGGAATATACCTTTTAATTATTTCACCCCTAGATAAAGGTGCTTTATTTTCTGAATTATTATCTAACTTAAATAAATTTGCTAATAAATAGGCATCTTCATAAGCAGCTCTTCCAATCATTACTGAATCTACTTGCTTTAAACCTTCTTTAATTTGATCTAAAGTTTTAAAGCCACCGTTAATTTCAATATTTAAATAATCAAAATTTTTTTTAAATCTATAAACCATACTATAGTCAAGAGGAGGAATATCCCTATTTTCCTTTGGGCTTAATCCTTTTAATATTGCAGTACGAGCATGGACAGTGTATCTATCAGGCCTTGCTTTAGAGATAGTATCTAAAAAGTCTAGAAGATCCTCATAGCCTTCCATAATAACCTTAGAATTTTTATCTGTAATTATTCCTGTGCCATCAATACCTATTCTATGTTTAATAGTAACTGGCTTATTTGTAGCTTCCTTCATAGCAGATAAAATTTCATAAACTAATTCCTTGGAAGCCATAAGTGCTGCACCCATTAAGTTTCCTGAAACCCTATCTGATGGACAGCCGCAATTTAAATTTATTTCACTATAATTAAAATTTTCTGCTAGTTTAACTGCCTTATAAGCATCTTCAGCATTAGATGCTGCAATTTGAAGTGCTACCTTGCCCTCTTCTTCCCTAAAAAAGAGAACTTTTTCTAAATCACCATAGATTATTGCTTGGGCAGTAATCATTTCTGTATATAAAAGCATATCCTTATCCATAATTCTAGAAAAGTACCTAAAATGTCTATGGGTTTTATCCACCATGGGAGCGATACTTACCTTTGGATTTTTTATATTAGAAATATATTTTTCCATCCTTTGTTTCCTTTCAGATATTTATAAGTTATTATATAATATATATTTAAAATATATTATATCACAAGTAATAAGTAAAATTATTATATATAAAAATGAATTAATTTATCAACTAAAAACTGAAAACTAATAATTGGGGTGATATTATGGAAAAGAAAAGTCAAGGATGTACCTTAGATTGTTTTGATTGTTGTAAATTTGATATATATGTAGAAGATAATAAAGTAATTAAAATTCAGGGAGACAAAAATCATCCCTTTACTAAAGGTTTTATTTGCAAGAAAGGCTTAGCTCATTTAGACAGATTGTATCATAAAGATAGGAAATATAAACCTCTTTTAAAAGTAAATGGAGAGTTTAAAGAAATATCCTTTGAAGAAGCCTTAAATATAGTGGCAGGTAAAATAAAAGAATATGAAGAAAAATATACATCTAAATCTATACTTTATTACGAGCAATATGGTAATGGTTCAATATTAAAGAGTATAGGAGAAGTCTTTTGCAATTTCTTAGGGGGAGTAAGCTTTTCTAAGGGTGGTCCTTGCTGGAGTGCTGGAATGGAAGCTCAAAAAAGAAATTTTGGTGAAGTTAAGAGTCATGCCTTAGAAGATATGATTAATAGTAAAACAATATTTATATGGGGAAAGAACCCAGGATATACTTCAATACATACAATCCAAAGCATAAAAAAGGCAAAAGCAAAAGGAAGCAAGATAGTTGTAATAGATCCTATATATACAAAAACTGCAGAAATGGCTGATAAGTATATAAGAATAAAACCAAATGGTGATGGGGCCCTTGCCTTAGCTATGGGAAAAATTATAATAGAAAAAAACTTAGTTGACCTAGATTACATTAATAAGTATGTAAATGGCTATGAGGAATATAAAAAATATGTGGTAAGTCTAAATTTAGATGATTTAATAAATATATGCGGTGTTTCAAAAGAAGATATTGAGGAATTAGTAAGTCTTTATACAAGTAAGTATTCTACAATTTTATTAGGCTATGGAATACAAAAATATAAAAATGGTGGCAACACAATTAACTTAGTTGATATTTTAGGAGCAATAACAGGACAAATAGGGGAAAGTGGTGGAGGAGTTAACTATGCTAATAGAGTTTTTCCACAGGTTCTTGACTCTGATCCATATGGTAGTGCAAATTATGCTAAAGCAAGATATTATTATGTAAGTCATATAGCCGAATTCATAAAAGCTTCTTTAGAAAATAGAGATTACTATGATGAAGAAGGAACCTTTGTTAAAGAATCAAAGGATAAAAACAAAAAATATAATATTCCTATAAAAATGGCTATAATTACAAAGAGCAATTTATTAAATCAGCTGCCAGACTTAAACAATTTAAAAGAAGCCTTATCAAAAGTTGAATTTAAGGTATGCTTAGATATGTTCTTAACTGATACAGCAAGGGAATGTGATTTGTTTATTCCAACTACAAGTACCTTAGAAAGTGAAGATATAATATATAGTTCTATGATGAACCCCTATATTATTTATAATGAAAAGGTCGTAGAACCAAAAGAAAGATTAATGGACGAATATTACTTTTTCATGGAACTTGCTAAGAAATTAGAAATAAAGGAATACCCAAGAGTAAGTAAAAAGGACTATTTAACAAAAGTTATTGAACCATTTAAAAAATATAATAAAAATATGAGTATTGATTATTTAAAAAATAACTATTTTACCCTGCATAAACCAGTTCCATGGGAAGATAAAAACTTTGAAACAAAGTCTGGAAAATTTGAAATATTATTAAATGAAAATTTATATATAAAGTCGGAGGAAGAATCAGCAGAAGGCGATGAAGAACTTAGATTATTAACTATTCATGGAAAAGATAGCTTATCTAGTCAGCATTATATGGATTATAAAGGGATGGCTGTAGCATATATAAATGAAAAAATGTCTAGAAGATTCCAAGTTAATAATGATGAACTAATATATTTAGAAAATAATAATGGGAAAATACAAGTTAAATTAAAAATAGATAATAGTATTTCTGATAATGTTGTTATGATGTATGCTGGATGGTGGAAGAAACACGGAAACCCTAATTACTTAACAGATTCAGGAATATCAGATATTGGTGGGCAAGTTACCTATAATGAAACAATGGTAAAAATAAAAACTATCTAAAATTAAGAATATATTTTATAATGTAAAAGTCTGTGCTACAATTTTAAAAATGCTAAGGACTTTTTTAATTTATAGTAATTAAAGGGAGGAAATTTAAATGGGGCTAACAAATATAAAAGAATTAGCAAGAGATATGATATTTATTAAAAAAGTAATAAGAATTGGAATACCAATAGCCTTTCAAAACCTTTTAAATACAATCTTAAACCTTGTAGATAATGTAATGATTGGAGCATTAGGAGAAGGTACTATTGCAGCAGTAGGCCTTGCTAATAGGGTTTTCTTTGTTTTTACCTTATTGTTATTTGGTATTGTAAGTGGGGCCACTATTTTAACAGCTCAGTATTATGGAAAAAGAGATATTAAAAATATACGAAGAGTTTTAGGAATTTCCTTAATTCTTGGATTATTAGCCTCCTTAATATTTCTTATTGGAGGATTATTTATTCCTAATACAGTAATGAGGATTTTTACGCCAAATGAAGGAACAATAAAAATTGGTGCTGCTTATTTAAGTATTGTTGCATTAAGCTATCCAATTACTGCAGTTACAAACTGTTATATAGCTGTATTAAGGGCAACCAATCAGGTAAAGGCACCAGTATTTATAACTATTATATCAATTATGGTAAATGTTATTTTCAACTATGCATTTATCTACGGCAAGCTCGGTGCACCAGTTATGGGGGTAAAAGGGGCTGCTCTTGCTACACTAATTGCAAGAATAGTTGAATGCTTATTAATTTTACTAGTCATATATAGAAAAGAATGTGAAGCTAGGGCTAAGATCAAGGAATTATTAGATGTTAATAAGGAATTTATTAAAAAGTTTTTTATAACAGCCTCCCCAGTAATAGCAAATGAATTTATGTGGGGCTTAGGAGTTACAATGTATTCCCTTGTTTATGGAAGAATGGGAGATGATGCAGTTGCTTCCATAACAATAACACAAAATGTTGAACAGATATGCTTTGTTCTATTGCAAGGGTTAAGTGCAGCAACAGTTGTAATTTTAGGTAATGAACTGGGAGCAAATAAACTCAAAAAAGCAGAAAAACATTCTGAACATATTTTTACAATGCAGTTTATTTTAGCAGGAATACTGATAGTTCTTTGTTTAATGATTAGGGAACCTCTTATAAATCTATTTTCAGTAAGTGAGCAGGTTGCTTATAATGTAAGGAATTGTCTAAATGTATTTATAGTATATTTACCTTTTAGGTCCTTTAATTTGGTAAATGTAGTTGGTGTTTTAAGATGTGGAGGGGATACAAAGGCGGCCCTATTCCTAGATATAACTGGAGTATGGTTTGTTGGAATTCCAATGGCTTTCCTTGGAGGAATGGTACTAAAGCTTCCAATATATTATGTTTATGCTATGATAACCTTTGAGGAGTTTTATAAATTTATTCTAGGCCGTAGAAGATATAACAAGAAACTATGGGTTAGAAATATTGTTGGTGCCTAATATATACAGGATAAAATAAGGGGAAAGATATAGAAAATGAAGATAAATAAGAAATTTAGAGAAGTTGTACCAAAACATTTTAATACTCATGAGTCATTAAGATTAGGAATAATCCTTGCAGCTGTAGGAGGTTTTTTAGAGTCTTATACCTTTATTGGAAGAGGAGGGGTATTTGCTAATGCTGAAAGTGGAAATATAGTGTTAGTTGCAATAGGCTTAGCGAAAAAGGATTATAAAATCAGTGCTCTTGCTCTTATTCAGATCATAGCATTTATATTAGGAACCTTGGTAAATGAAAGCATTAGACAAAGAGAAGAGGAAAAAGGAATAGATCCTAATAGGTATAGCAAGATAATATTAATTATTGAAGCACTAATTTTATTTATAGTAGGATTAATACCAGAAACTGCACCAAATAGCTTGGTAACATCAATTATTGCATTTATTTCAGCCATGCAGATGTCAGCCTTTAAAACTCTTGTAGATTCTCCTTACAGCACAACCATTTGTACAGGAAATTTAAGAACTGCTTCAGAATCTTTTCTAAAAGCAATTAGATATAAAGATGAAGTTAATAGGACAAGGACTATAAGGTATTTTATTATTATTATATTTTTTGCAATGGGAGCAGCCCTAGGTGGAATATTAACAAAAGAACTTGGAGTAAAATCAATATTTGCAGCATCAGGACTTCTTTTACTTGCTTTAGTAATATTCTATTATGATAACTTTAAATGCAAATATGAAAGTGATGTGTATTAGTTTTTAAATCAATTTTAATAATTTTGTATTTTAAATTCAGGGGTTGTTAAAACAGCCCTTTTTTACATTATGTTCAAAATATTGGTCTTAGTTTTGTAAGAAAGCATAATTTTAAAGCCCCTTTAAGAATGTTAAAATTAAACTATGGTATAAATATTAAATAAATGGAGGGGTTTATATGGCAGTAAACACTAATAATACATTAAAAAATGATGTAATATATTCAGTTTATGTTAGAAACTACGGTGAGAATGGAATCTTTAAGGAAGTTGAGGAAGATTTAGAAAGAATTAAAGATTTAGGTGTAGATATTATATGGCTAATGCCTATACATCCAATTGGAGTTAAGAATAAAAAGGGGAGTCTCGGATGTCCCTATGCTATAAAGGATTATAGAAAAATTAATCCGGAATACGGTACTTTAGAAGATTTTAAAAGTTTATTAAATGAAATTCATAATAAAGGGATGAAGTGCATAATAGACGTAGTTTATAATCATACATCCCCTGATTCATGGCTTGTAGAAAATCATCCAGAGTTCTTCTATAGAAGAAAGGATGGTTCCTTTGGAAATAGGGTAGGAGATTGGACAGATGTTATTGATTTGAATTATGAAAATAAGGCATTGTGGGATTACCAAATAGAAACATTAAAATATTGGGTTTCAATGGGAGTTGATGGATTTAGGTGTGATGTTGCTTCAATGGTACCAATTGATTTTTGGAAGAAGGCAAGGGAAGAAGTTTCTAAAATTAACAAAGATACTATATGGCTTGCAGAATCAGTTCATTTAAGCTTTGTAAAAGCCCTAAGAAAAGAAGGAGTAAATGCTCATAGTGATTGTGAATTATATGAAGCCTTTGATATTCTTTACGATTATGATGTAAATGAAGAGTTTAATAATTATTTTAACGGTAAAGGAAGATTAAAAGATTATATAAATATGTTAAGCTTACAAGAATCTATATATCCAAATAACTATATAAAATTAAGATTCTTAGAAAATCATGATCAGGAAAGGGCAATGAAAAAGATAAAAGACTTTGAACTTTTAAAGGTTTGGACAAAATTTATGTATTTCCAAAAGGGAACAAGCTTAATTTACAATGGACAAGAGGCCTTAGAAGAAAAAACACCAAGTCTTTTTGATATAGATAAGATAAACTTTAAAAATACTAATGAAGAATTAGTTAATTTATTTAGAAGCTTGTATAGTATGAAAAAGGATAAAATATTTCGAGAAGGCTATTACGATATAAATACAATAGATAATAAAGAAATTGTAGTGGCAGTTTATGAAATGAATAATGAAAAACTTTATGGAATATTCAATTTTGGAAAAACTACTGATGAAATTGATATAGAAATAAAGGATGGAGAATATTTAGATTTAATAGAAAATAAAAAAGTCATAGTTAAAGATAATAAGCTTTCATTAGGCAAAGAAGCTTTAATATTTAAAGTTAATTAATAATAAGATGTAGCTTTAGTAAGACAGACTTACTGAAGCTACATCTTTTTTCATGAGTTAATTCACGGAATAATGTGGGCATAT
>JAAYOT010000014.1 GCA_012520205.1 Clostridiales bacterium | reverse complement strand
TATTTGTAAAGATAGAGGGTGGTTTATATTTTTAGGCATTTAATGGAATATAATAAAAAATAATGTTATTATTGTATTAAAATAAATAAATACAAGGAGAATGATTATTAAAAAGCCTACACTAACAGCAGTTTTCGGGATTATTGGGGGATTCTCTTGGACAATTGCTTATTTACTAAGAGAAACAGCCATTAATAATATAGAGCAAGTGAATTTTATTTTAGGAGTAATGCCCAATATAGCTGCTGCCTGGTTCTTTATATGGATGGCAGAAAATATTTTTGAAAGATCTAATAAGGAATTTACATTAAAGGCTTCTGCAATTGCTTCTGGAGTAATCTTTATACTTGGATTAATTTCTGAAGTAATCCATGATTTATTTTTAGATAGCCCCTTTGATATATTTGATATGATTGCAACAACCTGTGCAATAATTGTATACTTATCAGTTTTTTATTTTAGAAAAAATAAGATAACGAGTTAAGGAAATTACTAATATATAAAGTAGTGTAAATTGTAATGAGATATTTTTAGGAGGAAAAATTATTGGAGTTTTTTAAGAATTTTGCTTTACTCTTAACTATAGGGGGAATATTCTTAATTCTAGGAAAATTTCTCAAGGATAGATTTATAAAATTAATTGGAGTTATATTGTTTATTTTAACAATATCTACTTCTTGTATAGCTTTTTTACTCGGATTTATAGATGCATTTAGATAGGAGAATAATAAATATGAAAGAAAAAATAAATATAAGAAAAGTAAAAAATGGAGACGAAAAAACACTAGCATATATCCAAACAGAATCATGGAAAAGTGCATTTAATACAATTTTATCTAAGGAGGACCTAGAAAAATACACTAATATTGGTAAGGCTACAGAAATGTATAGTCACCTTCTTAGAGAAAATATTGCAAATGGATATATTTTATCAATTAATAATGAACCCCATTGTATTGCATACTGGGACAAAGCAAGAGATGAAGATATGGAAGGATATGCAGAAATTATTTGTATTCATAGTTTAAATAAAAACTGGGGAAAAGGATATGGTTCAATGATGATGGAGCATATCTTAAAGGAAATAAAAGATGCAGGATTTAAGAAGGTTTTTCTATGGGTCTTTGAAGAAAATCATAGGGCTCGTAGTTTTTATGAGAAATATGGATTTGTTTTAACAGGAAAATCAAAAATATTCTCTCATGCTACGGAAGTTATGTATGCTAGAGAATTATAGATAAGGAGATAATCATGGATTTAAAAGAAAAAGTATTAAAAGACGAATTAATGTATAAAGGAAATTTTTTAGAATTTAGAAATTTAGAAGTTGAGCTTCCAAATGGTAAGGAGAGCAGCAGGGATGTTATAAGACATCCTGGAGCCTGTGGAATAATAGCATTTTTAGATGATGAAAACATCATTTTAGTTGAGCAATTTAGGATGGCCTTAAATAAAGTTTTACTTGAAATACCAGCAGGCAAGCTTGATAAGGGTGAATCTATAGAAGCTTGTGCAAGAAGAGAGCTTAAAGAAGAAACAGGATATATTGCAGGAAATATGGAGTTTTTAGGAGCCATAGCACCAGCTCCAGGCTTCTGTGATGAAATAATATATTTGTATAAGGCCACTAACCTAACTTTAGGCAGCAAGGATGAAGACGAAGATGAATTTACAAATGTAAAGATCATGAATATAAATAGAGTTAAGGAAAAAATAAAAAGTGGAGAAATTATAGATGGAAAAACAGTAAGTGTATTTTCTTATTTGTAATAGGATACAAATAAACTGTTGAAGGTCGTTAGTTTTAGATGCTTTAAGAAATGGAATAAAAAACAGCAGTAGTATTTTGAAATGCAACTGCTGTTTTTATATATTTGAATTATATAAAAGATGTATTTATGATAACTATGGAAAGTAAGCTTTACATCCTTTTAGATCTATGTTAAACTATAAATGGAAAGTGAGCTTTACATTTATAAATAGGAGGTGGAGTATTGATTGAAAAATAGATTAGAGAAACTTCGAAAAGATCGTGGAATAAGTCAAGAGCAACTTGCAGACGCATTAAGTGTTTCTCGTCAGACTATTGGATCCCTAGAAAAGGGGAGATATAACCCATCAATTATTTTAGCATTTAAAATTGCTCATTATTTTGGCATGGCTATTGAGGAAATTTTTATTTATGAGGAGGAAGAAAATGAAAAATATTAAATGGTCAAAAGAAATATTTAAACTTGTATTCTTAATAATTATTACTGTTGGATCTTTTGTTTTGGGAGAGTTTGTATTTGAGAACAGACATTTTTCATCTGCATTATTAGGTATATCTGCTGCATCTATTGGGCTTTTAGTATTTCATCTAATTAGAATTATTAATTTTATTAAGAATCCAAGTGCTTATAAAAAGGAACAAATTAATCTTAAAGATGAAAGAAATCTTATGCTAATTAGATACGCTAAGTCATCCTCTTATGATTTAGAGATATTTATTATATTTGGTATAACCATATATGCTATATATTTAAATAATGTAGGATTTGCTTTAGCAGTATTTATTTTATGGATTGTCCGTTTATCTTCATTTTTTTATTATCTATCGAAAAATAGTAAGGAATTTTGATTAATAGGATATTTGTTTAGAAGTATTAGCAAGTGCAGAATTGCGTTCTTTTAATATTATAAAGGGAGCCTAAGTAGGTTTCCTTTTATTTTTTATATTAAGGGATTATTAGAATATACTAGTAAATATGTTATTATATTATTAATAGTTTAAGGAATATTTCTAATAGGACTGAATTAGATAAATTTGAAGTTAATAGGAGATAAATTTATGTGGAAGTATTTTGATATAAAAAGTGATGAGTGGAAAATAACAGTTAAATGGTGCGTAAAAATAGGATTTATTTTAGGTCTTATAAATGGTGCAAGATTATATTTGAATTATTAATAAGTTGAAGAATCAAGATTTAAAATGTAAAGAACTTCATAATATATAATTAGTTAACTGATTATTTAAGTAATTTAAGATATTATTAATATTTTTGTAAGAAAGGTTTATAAAGCTTATTATCAAAGAGTGATATCATATTGTTAATAAGTAAAAGGAGAATTATAACAAGTGGTCAAGCAGTGATTATAATTCTTACTAGAAACAAGAATTACAGAAATATTGGAGGATCAATTTGAAAGACAATAAAACAAACCAGTTAACTAATGTACTATTTATAATTTATTTAATTGCTTTATTTTGGATTATAGTATTTAAATTTAATTTACCCTTTTCTAATATTGGAAATATGAGAAGTTTAAATCTAATTCCCTTTAGTGAGCCATTAATTCTAAATAATAAAGTTTCTTATAATGAATTAATTATGAATGTAGTGATATTTGTACCCCTTGGTATATATGTGGGTATTTTATATAAAAAATGGACTAGTATAAAAAAGATTTTTCTATTTTTCTTAATTAGCTTAATATGTGAAGTACTACAATATATTTTAGCAATTGGGGCTTCAGACATTACAGATATTATTAATAATACCTTAGGTGGAATCATTGGTTTAATAATATATAAGGTAATTGAAAAAATATTCAACAATAGTGCTAAAGCACAAAAATTCATAAATATCATTGCACAAATAGGTACTACAGTAGTGATTTTATTGCTGCTATTATTGAGAATAAATAATGTATGGATATTTAGGGGTTTATAGATACATATATTGACTTATTACAAATTCTTTTGTATAATTTTATTAATTTAATATCTGCATAACAAAAATTTGCATATTATGCATTTTGGAGTATAAGAAGTAAAAGCTACGATAAGAACTAGTAGCAATCAGGATACCAAACAGAAAGTTACCGGGTGATGAGAGGTGCATGGTTATGGATTGTGAATACATCTTTGAGCTTCGTACCGAAGGATTCATTCTTGTAGGCTGCGACGGAAACCTGCACCCGTTATAGTGCTAAAGTATCTCGTTATATAACGACGTACTTGATAAGGTAAGCAATGTGAGTTGTTTATGAACTTAAGGTGGTAACACGAGTATAATCTCGTCCTTTCGAATGAAGGGACGAGTTTTTTTTATCCGCTTTACTTTCTTATAGAACTTGCAATATTAAAAATATATTTTTGGGAGATGTTAAATATGTTAAAACCAAAGGAGCAGATGAAAATTATATGTAAAGGGGTAGATACCCTTATTAATGAAGAGGATTTATTAAAAAAGTTAGAAAGATCCTATGGGGAAAAGAAACCACTAATTATCAAGCTAGGCTTAGACCCCTCTGCACCGGATATTCATTTAGGTCATGCAGTTGTACTAAGAAAAATTAAGCAAATGCAAGACTTAGGACATCATGTTGTAATAGTAATTGGTGATTTTACTGGTAAAATTGGTGATCCTACAGGAAAGTCAAAGGGTAGAGCAGCTTTATCTTATGAACAGGTAAAAGAAAATGCAAAGACTTACTGCGATCAAATCTTCAAAGTTCTTGATAAGGAAAAAACTCAGGTTAGCTTTAATAGTACCTGGCTTTCTAAACTGAATTTTGAAGATGTATTAAAACTTGCATCTACCACAACAGTTGCAAGAATGCTAGAAAGAGATGATTTTCAAAAGAGATACCAAAATCAAGTTCCAATTGGAATTCATGAATTCTTTTATCCACTAATGCAGGCATATGATTCCATTAAACTTAATGCAGATATAGAACTGGGCGGAACAGACCAAACCTTTAACATCCTTATGGGAAGAACCCTTCAAAAAGCAATGGGCAAGGAACAGCAAATTGCAATCTTTATGCCAATCCTTGAAGGTTTAGATGGTATAGAAAAAATGAGTAAAAGCCTTGGCAACTATATAGGGGTAAATGAACCTGCAGAAGTAATGTTTAAAAAGGTTATGGAAATACCAGATAATCTTATTATTAGATACTATGAACTTGCCACTGATGAGCATCCTAATGAAATTGAGAAAATTAAAGAAATGTTAGATAACAATGTAAATCCTAGAGATATTAAATATAATTTAGCTAAAACTATAGTATCCCTTTACCATACTAGAGAAGAGTTAGAGAAAGCAGTAAACTTCTACGATACAGCCTTTAGCAAGAAAGCTATTCCAGATGATATTCCTGAACTATTAATTGAAAATGGAATGGAAACAATTTTAGATATTATTCCAAAGCTTAAAGAGATGTCCTATGTTAAAAGTAAAAATGAATTTTTAAGGCTTGTAAATCAAGGTGGGGTTCAGTTAAATGGTGAAAAATTATCATCCAATGATATAAATAAAGTTATTAATTCGGGTGATGTACTAAAGATTGGAAAGAAAAGATTTTTAAAATTAGTAATAAAAGAGAGAGAAGAGTAAATTATATTTTAGATAATGTAATATAAATATATAAGCCACCCTTCATAGTGAAGATTACATTGAAAACTATGAGAGGTGGTTTATATTTTATCGATGTCCTAGTATATCTATGAGAGGTAGTAACCTTAAAAATTTCATGTTTTTTTATAAGGGCATTTCCATATATTGTGATATAATAATATGTATTAATTACCATATAAGTTCAGTTATCTATATATTATTTTATTTCTAAAAGATGGTGGTTACTCATAGTAGCTTTATAAAACAATTTAATGAGGAGAGTTAAATGGCAGAAACATTTCTAATAATATTCGGGGTTGTATTTTTGAGCTATAGAGTTACTTCAGGAATAAAAAAGCTTGAAGACAAATTTGATAATTTGAAATTGCATCTTCAAGAAATTGAGTTAAGGCTTAATAGATTAGATAATAAGTTAGATAAGAATAATAGAGGTGAATATTTATGAAATCAAATAATAGCAACAACAATGATGCTTAGAAATAGAGTTCAGTATTAAAAATCTAAATTGAGGTGAAAGAAATGATTATTGATTTATTATCAGCTATGGTTGGTACTGTTTTATCTTCTGTAATCTTTGAAATAATATTTTATGGTTTAAATAAAAGTATATTAATGTTATTTGTGCCTATTCAAAAGATAATATCAAAAATTAGAAAAAAAGAATTGCTAAAAAAGCACTATTTCCTATTATTATTGGAGTTTGTGTATTTATTAAAAGTTATTTTAAGCTAAATTATTTAGCTTTTGGTGTGGTTA
The DNA here is from genome assembly GCA_012520205.1 of Clostridiales bacterium. GTDB lineage: Bacteria > Bacillota > Clostridia > Clostridiales > Clostridiaceae > Clostridium. Next base: position 42 of record JAAYOT010000014.1, on the reverse strand, counting down.
TAGGTTTCTTTATCACCTTTATTAATATGTTATTTTCAGAAG
>JAAYOT010000114.1 GCA_012520205.1 Clostridiales bacterium | reverse complement strand
TTTAATTTATACCATATTCTTATAATAACATAATTTTCATCGTTTTTCTTATTTGTTTTAGATATTTGTCTTTTCATATAATCATATTTTAACATTTATTATTCTCTCCTTTGATAGTCTTCTTTTTATAGTCGTACAAACCCTCTTTCTTTCATCTTTAACTATAATTCCCTATTTTTTTACTAATTTATATCTTCTATTGCATTCCACATATCTTGGGCTATTTTCTTAGATTCCTCACTACTAATATCTTTAAGGTCAGAAACTATAAGACTTGCAATTTCATCCACAGTCATTCCTTCTTTGTATTTTCTCATTATTTTTTCAGCTTCTTCATCACACTTATCATATAATTCATCAGAAAAATCTGAACTATATTTGGATAATCTTATACTAGAAAAAGCCATTTCATGAAATAAAGCTTCCTTGCTCATATCTTTTGTACCCCAGCCAACTGATATATTGAAAGATGATAGAACTGATCCTGATTTTCTATCAGATTCAATTTTATCAAAAACTATTTTTATAGCCTTTGCTCTTCCATCCTCTAATCTTCCATCTTCTTTTTCTAAAATTTTTACTGGAATTACTTTACATAATGTTAGTTTAACATATACATATTCTTTTTTATTTGTATTTCTTCCGTTACCATGTGGTTCTTTTAAGGAGTTTTTTAGAAGATTGAAGACTGTTTCAGCAGTGTGAAAAAAGTCTTCCTTGGTAAATTTGGCTGAAAAAGAAAAAATAAATTCCTCTTTCATAATTTCAGCAATTTGATTTATAGACATTCCTTTTTTGATTTTTTCTGCTATCCTTCCAGATTCACCATCATATTCATCATATGAATCTGGATGAACAAAGTATGGATCAAAAGAATCTATAGCCTTCTTTACAAGAATAAAGATCAAAGATTCTTCTTCTATCCATTCAAATTCTCTTTTATAAATTTCAAATGATGATAAATAACTATCATTTTTTTTATCTTTTTCTATCATTTTATCTATGATTTTACTTGCTTTTAATTCCGGATCTTCACCTTCTTTTACACTAAGGGGAATTACTTTCTCTAATTCTAAAACTACTCTTATATCCCTCATCTGCTATTCCTCCTATATATTTTCCTAATTATTTATGGTAGATTTTCTTATTTACCTAAGGCTATTCTAAGCCTATATTTTATTTTTTTATTGCCAATGCCATAGCTTTTTTAAAGCTGTTAACATGGATGAATTTTTCATTTAACTTCCTGCTTTTTTCTTTTGCTATTTTATCATCAATAATTTCATCCTTCTCATTTATAAAGAATTCCCAGAGCTGATTTTCAGCCAAAGGATGAAAGGCTTTTACCCTAGCAATTTTATCTTCATTAAACTCTGTAACTTCCCTATATATATTAGGTATTACTTCATTCCCTAAATCATCAACATAACCCCATAAGTCATTTCGCAAAAAAGGATTCAGTAAGGAATAAGGTGATATAATAACTTTTTCAAAGAATCCTGTGAATATTTTTCCAGCTGCATCAATCAAAGCCTCTCTACCGTCAGCTCTAAACTTGGTGATTCTACTGTCATCTTTAAATTCAAACAACTCACAACCTCTTTTAAGCTCGACAATTGTACGACTCCTAGTATCGAGGAATCCCTGTTTTCCTTCTAAGCTTTCATATTTAGCCAAACCACATTTTGAGAATCCTCCAGCATAATTAAATTCACCATCAATAGCTTTGCAACCATTTTCATGTATAAACTTATATTTTCCGGCTCTAGATACAGCTGCAAATCCAAATTGAAATCTAGAACCTGTATCATATGTAGGAGGAATTACATATTCTCCATTTTTATCAATATAACCACCTAAATCAGAGTCATTTATCACAAATGCCAAGCCATTTTCAGAGAATGGGTAGGCTTTCTTATAATTGAAAGGTATTATTAAATCTCCGCTACTATTAATATAACCATACCTATCATCTTTCTTAGCCAAACTAACTCCATAACTTGGATAATATAAGATATCAAGATCTGTTTGAGGCTCAAGCAATATATTGCCATTAGGATCAATAAGACATGCTCTACCACTATCAGCCTTTATACTATTAACTTGATTTTTCATATAATCCTCTCCTTAGTTATGATTTGTTATTCTAAATTTATTTATATTAAGCATAGCATAGTACAGGTGTTTTTTTACATATCCCTTTATAGCTGTAACTCTGGAAAGTTTTTCATTAGCTTATTTTTCAGCTCATCATCTAATTCAACTCCTTTATCTTTAAGTAGTTGAAGAGTTTCCTCCTTATCTATTGGTTTTCCAGAAATGCCTTTAACTAAAGATATATAGAGAAATATTTTCTCTATATTGTTTGAAGGTGGCTTTAAAAACACTCTTCCCATTCCAGCATCACTCCTTTTACAATAAACTAGAGAAAAACTTCTGTTTTAAATGAAGATTTCTCGAATTTTGTCATCAATAAGTGAATAGTATTCATCGATAAAGCCTATCCTTTGAGAAATCTTTTTATACCAGGCTTCATACTCATCTACAGCCCCTTGGTTAACAATTTCTTCATCGTTTGTAGTGAGAAAACCATGGGGAAATGTCATTAGTAATTTAATAATTTCTAACTTTGTCTTATACTCCATCTCTATTGCTAGAGCAATTTTTACTTGGTCAACAGTAGCATCTTCCATAACATTCATTCCAATTTTTTGTGAATATAGATTCAGCCTCCCATTATTTGCCTCTAATTTATAATTCAATTAAATCTCCCCTTTCTTTTCTTCTAATGACATTATATCATGATGGATATTCGTTTTTTAGTACATATTTATTTGTAGACTAGGAAATTCACAAAAAAATAAGCAATATAAAGTATCTAATTACTCATACCAACTTATTTTTTTAATTTATATTTTACAGAACCTAGTCCTGCTTTAAATATTTTATCCAATATCATAATTTTTCATTGCTTTTTGAAGATCTTCTTTTATCTCATCTACTAAGTCTTGAGGTGATAATACTCTTGTATACAAAGCATAGCGCAAAGCCCACTTTCTCATTGCCATCCTATTGCTTTTAACACGCACTATTATTTGCCCGTTTTTTTTCCCTCTGAGAGATATATCATCAAGATTGAACCAATCCATGAATTCATCTAAAAATTCCTCCGTTAATTCTAACTCTACATATTCAGATTTTCCCCCAAACATATAAATATTTTCTGCCATATAATCATTAAGGTTGAAATTTTCTCCTAAGCCTTTCACATCTCTCATAGACTTTCTTCTTTCATCCAATATTTTAATGTTTGTAATTCTATCAACCCTATAAATAGAAATGTTATCAAATGAATTATTATTACAAATCAAATAATATCGTCCATTTGAAGCTACCATATAATAAGGATTTATAATATATTCTCTTTTTTCATCTTGAGAGTTTTTTCTGCCCTCTAGAACTATTTTACTTCCTTGAACCTTGTATTCAAGATAGTTAAATAAAATCTTTTTTGATTGAGTAATTGCCTTGTCTATTTCTTTAATATTATCAAATAAAGCTTGATGTCTTAGACTTTTATCCTTCTTATTAGTAGCAGACATAGAAGTGACATTACCCATTCTAGAGTTAAAATTCTTGCTAAATAAGCTTTCTAATTTTTCAATTAACCTCTTTCGATCCTCCTGAGGTATTTGTTTGGAAAATAAAATACTATCTATAAGCAAAAGTAATTCAGAATTAGAAAACTTATGATGATAGTAAATATCAGTAATCCTTCTTTTTATTTCATCAATGTCTTCCACCTCATTATCAAAGTAATTATCTTCGGCAGAAAGTCTAATTGTCCTATCATCTAATTCATAATGATCTATCATTCTTTCAATATTGCTCTGAATTGTTTGTCTTCGGACCTTTTTATAGCCATACTCGCTTTCTAATATTTCTATAATGCTTTTCTGGGTTAAAGGATGATTTTTATCCGAATATCTTTTTAAAACATCCAATAAATCTAATACCAATATTCTTGCTTCATTGATTTTAATCACAGCCTTTCCTTAATTCTCTTGTTTTCTACTTTTAACATCTCATAAAAATGGTCTTCACAATATGAGATATCCTATTCTAGGTCTTTTGTGTTAATAGTATTATGCCTTAGAATTTCTATAAAGGCTTTATATCCTTACTCCTTTTTCTTACCAATCGTCATTTAGTTGAAAAGTTTTAGAAGCTCTTTATATTCTTTATATTCTCTAGCATCTTTTAGCTGACTTATGTTTTCTATTATAGAATAATAGTACCATTTATGCCTTGCTTTTTCATTTACATTAAACCTTTCCCACAAATCATCTCCTAATATTTGATAATCCCTATAAATTGCTCTTAGATTTGATAATTTATCAGCTAAGGTAACTATTTCAAAATTAATATCTTTATTGTTTTTCAATGCTTCTATAGTCTTTTCCTTTCTTTCCTGCCAAGTTTTATATTTATTTTCACTTTGTAACCTTACAAGTCTTATCACTTTTTCATTGAATTTATTTGATAAGTCTTGGTAGCTAAGGTCCGTATCCTCAATTACATCATGTAATATGGCAGCAGCAACAACTTCTTCATCCACTTGATTATTCTTCATGGATAGACTGGCCGCTATCACCCCTGCTTCCATCGGATGAAGAATATAGGGTATCTTGCTTCCTTTTCTAAATTGATTCTTGTGGGCTAATGTAGCAATTTTTAAAGCTTCATCAATTATCATGCAAACCCTCCTTATATATAGTTATAGTTAATTTATAATTAATTTTCCTTCTCTTATGTCGACAAGTAATTTATATATATCTATAATGCTAAGATTAGCATTATGCATGTTCGTTTTCTAGTACAATTTTAATATCTTCTTGTTTTAATGATGTTGTTTTTCTATTTTCTCCTTCTCACTGGTCATTTGTGAAAGAGACTTGTCTATTATCTTTTTCCGTGCTTCTATATCTATTAACTTTTAATATAGTCCGTTTTTCAATGGATCTCCTTTTAAACATATGTCTATATATTAAGGT
>JAAYOT010000013.1 GCA_012520205.1 Clostridiales bacterium | reverse complement strand
CCTCTACCTGGTCCCGTTGGAATTCCATTTTCATTTGCAAATCTGATAAAATCCCAAACTATTAAAAAGTAATCTACATAACCCATTTGCTTGATAACTGATAGTTCATATTCTAATCTTTCAATATATCCACAGCCTTCTTCATTTTCCTTGTAATAATCCACAAATTCTTCAACACTTAGTGGCTTATTTCTGAACTCCTTGAAAGCATCATATCTTTCTATTAATCCTGAGTAACAAATATTTTTTAAGTATTCATAGGGTTCCATCCCTTCTGGAACTGGAAACTTAGGAAGTTTTGATACATGAAATTCATAATCAAAGTTACATTCCTCTGCTATTTTTCTTGTATTTTCTAAAGCCTCTGGTACAAAGGAAAAAATGTCCCACATCTCTTCTTGAGATTTTAAGTAAAATTGATCTGAAGGATATCTTCGCCTATTAGTATCATCTATTGTTTTTCCTGTTTGAATACACATAAGTACATCGTGGGCTTCAGAGTCTTTTTGATATATGTAATGAACATCATTTGTTGCAACTAAAGGTATACCTGTTTCCTTTGATATTCTTATATTCCAATCTATAACCTTCTTTTGCTCTTCCATACCATGATTTTGTATCTCTAAATAAAATCCTTCTTTGAAAATATCTTTATATAAAAGAGCTGTTTCCTTGGCTTTTTCATAGTTGTCTTTAAGTATCCAAGATTGAACTTCTCCACCTAAGCAGGCACTTAAGGCAATTAACCCCTTGCTATGCTTTCTTAAGAATTCATGATCTACCCTTGGTTTATAATAGAAGCCTCTAATAGAAGCTTCTGATGTTATCTTCATAAGGTTTTGATAACCCTCATCATTTTTAACTAATAAAACTAAATGATGGGTGCTATTTTCCTTATCATTTAACTTAATATCCATGGACTTAGCTGCAACATATATTTCACATCCAATTATGGGCTTAATGCCTTGTGCAACTGCCTCTTTATAAAAGGCCACGCATCCATACATAACTCCATGATCCGTTATAGCTATGCTCTCCATCCCTAATTCCTTAGCTCTGCTTATTACATCCTTTACCTTCCCAGAGCCATCAAGCAAACTATACCCCGTATGGAGATGCAGATGAGTAAATTTCTTATCCATATTACACCACACTTTCTGTTCAGTTTTCAATTTTCAGTTTTCAGTTTTCAGTTGCGGATGAAATTCCTGCGGAATTTCTAAAAATATAAGATTTTAGAAACTGCCTTAGCAGTTTCATCCTTAACTGATACCGGGAACCTGAAACCTGAAACCTGAAAACTGTTTAATAGTTTCCTGTTCTAATTTCTTCTGCTATTTTTTCTATTTTTCTTAATCTATGGTTAACTCCTGATTTGCCAACTGGAGGGTTTAGCATTTCCCCTAGTTCTTTTAGTGACTCATCAGGATAGTTTAGTCTTAACTCTGCTATTTCCCTTAAGTTTTTTGGCAATCTTTGAAGGCCTAATTCTCTTTGGATTAGCTTTATGCTTTCAACCTGTCTTACAGCAGCATTTACTGTTTTGCTTAGGTTTGCTGTTTCGCAATTTACTAATCTATTTACATTGTTTCTCATTTCCTTCATTATTCTTATATTTTCTAATTCTAGTAATGAAGTATGAGCTCCTAAAATTCCTAGTAAATTTGATATTTGTTCTCCTTCTTTTAGGTAAACTATATAGCTATTTTTTCTTTGTATTACTTTTGTATTTAAGTCAAAAAGATTTATTAATTTAGATAAATCTCTAGCATATTCTTCGCTATGGGTTACAAATTCTAAATGATAGGTTTTTTCAGGATTACTAATACTTCCCCCACCTATAAATGCACCTCTAATATAATATCTTTTAAGTTCATCTGTTTTTACCATTTCTTCATCTATTCTATAGTCTAAGGTTAATACACCTTCTACTTCTCTTAATATTCCTGTATCCCTTAAAAGATCTTTTACTCCCATGCTTTCATCTATAACAATCATATATATATTATTTTTCTTTAATGATCTACTCTTCTTAACCATTAGTTTTGAATGTATGTTAAAGTAATCTTTTAACAAACTAAAAATATGCCTTGCAGAAGCTGGATTTTCTGTGGTTATTCTAAAGGATAACCCAGAGCCGCTAAAGGTTATAGTTCCACTAACTTTCATTATTGCAGATATTTCTGCTAAGGCTTTTTCTTTTGTTAATTCTGAATATCTGCAAATTTCTCCCTTTACTTTTGATGAAAACGACATATTCCTATTCTCCTTGTTTCTATTATTATCATTTTATTATATCATAAATAAAGCTAGAATTTTATATGCAAATTCTAGCTTTATTCAGGTTAAATGAGGATAGAAATGTAAAAATCCTCACCTTCAATTTTTGACTCTATTAATCCATTATATTTTTTAACTATCTTTCTTACATTATATAAACCATAGCCTCTTCCTATACCCTTAGTAGATACACCTTTGTCAAAAATTTTCTTCATTTTGTTTTTAAATTCTTTGGAAGTAGAATCTACTTTGTTTACTACTTCTATTTCTATATCTTCCTCGCCTTCTTCCTTAAAAACAGCTAATCTTACTCTTTTTTTATCTTTTTCTAAATTTTTAGTAGCTTCAATAGCATTATTTAATAAATTACTTAATATTACAGTAATTTCTGTATCATCTAATCCAGATTCCCCTATATCTGCTGTAATACTAAATTCAAATTCTATGCCTAGCTTTTCACATTCCATTAGCTTACTATATAAAACTGCTTTAACTACAGTGTTATCTAGTTGAACTATAGCATTTAAAAGGCTTGTACTTCCTAACTGCCCCATATACTTATTAGTTTTTTCCTTTGCTTCCTCGATACTTTTTGAAATCTGCACCAGTGAATATATTATATTTATATGATTTTTATATTCATGTTCATTTGCTCTAATATTATCTATCATTTTATCTAATATTGGATTATAGGTATTTTTTACTTCTGTATTTTTATTTTTTATAATTGAAGTTCTTAAATATCTATAAAAAATTATATTTATGAATACATTGATAAGTATAAATATGTTTATTTGTATTATTATTAAATTAGAAAACTTTCCGCTATCATAAACTAACTTAAATATCATAAAAACCATAAATAAATTCATTGATATATTTGATATGTAAATATTATCCTCCAAAGATTTTTCAAAATCTATGTCATACTTTCTTATAATATATCTAAGCAGCAAAATTATAAATATATACCCTATACTAACTATTCCTAGCAAAACCGACATTAACTCTCTAATCTTACTAGTAAAAGAATATAAAACTATGCTGGATATATTTCCTATTACAAAAGTTACTATTACACATATAAGTATTTCTATTAATGTTAGATATCTATCCTTTTTATCAACATAAGCTATACACAATATCATTAATATTAAATCAAGAATAAGTACTATTAATGGATTAATTTCCTTGAATCTTTCAAATATTATGCTACATATTAGAATTATAATAGTATACTTCCACAGATTTTCTCTTCTGCTTTTATTAAATAGAGTATTATAAAATATTACCGCAAGAAACATTTCAATAAAGATCGCTACTATTTCTCTGATTGAAACAAGTATCTCCATAAGCTACTCCCCTTCAATTTAATCCTGCTAAATTCCTCACAACCTATATTTTAGCAAATATCCAGTATTTTTCCTATATATTTGACAGAAAAAATAAAACTTCTATAATTTTATAGAAGTTTCGTCAATATTATTGTTTATTTTTATTTCTGTTTTCTTTTTCCTTAATTTTTTGGGAAACATACATATATTCTATAATCTTTTTCCTATCATATAAAAGCTTTCTTTCCATTATTGTATCTACAATAACCTCTCCTAATTTTTCTGAATCATGCTTTACATAACCCTTTTCTATTTTTGATAAAGGCTCTTCTATTATTTGAACCCCTAATTTTTTTATTTCTTTTTTATCTAATTCAACTAAACTTGAATTATCTAAAGCATATTTTTCCTTAACTTCTGATGGTATGTCACCGTTATTAGCAATAACATAATCGACAATATTTCTTCCACCATATTTTCTTAATACCTTTATATGATCTGATGCCTTAAAACCATTTGTTTCTCCAGGCTGTGTCATTATATTTGATATATATATTTTTATAGCATCACTTTTTCTTATACTTTCAGCTATGTTTTTTACTAATAAATTAGGAATAATACTTGTATACAAACTTCCTGGTCCTAATACTATAGCATCTGCTTCCCCAATTGCCTTAATAGCATCATCTAAGGGTTTTGCATTTTGAGGTTCTATTCTAATTTTTTTAATTCTTGAGTTTTGTCTTAAGGCCTCTTCTGGTATTTGGGATTCTCCTTCTACCTTATTTCCATTTTCAAGTTCTGCAACTAATTTCATATCCTCTAAGGTAACAGGTAATACTCTTCCTGTTACAGCTAATACTGAACTCATTTTTTGAACTGCATCTTCGAAATTATCACTTATTCCATTCATGGCAGCCAAAAACAAGTTACCAAAACTTTGGTTTTTAAGCCTTCCATCTTTAAATCTATATTGAAGTAGATCCTCCATTAAAGGTTCTGTATCTGCTAAAGCTAAAATACAGTTTCTTATATCTCCAGGTGGGAGCATTCCTAAATCTTCTCTTAAATCACCAGAGCCACCACCATCATCTCCTACTGTAACTATAGCAGTAATATTAGATGTATAATATTTTAATCCCCTTAGCATTGTAGATAGTCCTGTTCCCCCTCCTACAACTACTATTTTGGGGCCCTTTACTAGCAGTCTCTTTTCATCAATCAGGTTTCCTATCTTCCTACTATTTAGGGAAATATTTATTTGTCTCTTATTATTAAGCTTAATTATTGATTTTGTTATTTCCATAACTGATATGGTTATAACAAGAATGCCTGTTATATTAAGAAATATATAAAATAATTTATAATAATAATCATAAACTCTTCTAATGGCAAGCTCTGTAAATCCAAAAGCTATTAGCAAGACACCAAATAATCCAAAGAAAAACCATCTCTTTACTTTCACACCCGGTTTTAACCAATCATAAAGTTTCATAGTTTTCTTGCTCCTTGGTGTACATCCTCTTTTATATCTCTATGTTCTATTGAAACATTATAGTTTTTATTTAGTAATTTTTCATATATTGAATTTGCTATAGCAACTGATCTATGTCTTCCTCCAGTACATCCTATTGATATAATTAATTGCCTTTTTCCTTCTTTTTTGTAGCATGGAATTAAAAATTCCAGCATATCTTCAGTTTTAGCTAAAAACGTCTTAGTTTCTTCCTGCTCCAATACATATTCCTTTACTGGCTTATCATTTCCTGAATAAGGCTTAAGGGATGGTATATAGAATGGATTAGGTATAAATCTAACATCAAATACAAGATCTGAATCAACTGGTATTCCATGTTTAAACCCAAAACTTAATATAGTTACTGAAAGATTTTTCTTTGGCTGCTTTGAATCACCATAATGTTTATTCATTTCTTCTCTAAGATCTTTAATTGCATACTTGGAAGTATCTATTATTATATCTGCCCTATCTTTGACTTCTCTTAATCTTGTTCTTTCTTCATTAATTCCAGCTATAACTCTTCCTCTAGGTGCTAAGGGATGGCTTCTTCTAGTCTCTTTAAATCTTTTTACTAAAACCTCATCTGAGGAATCTAAAAATAGTATTTCATATTTAAAATCTTGAGCTTTTAAGTAATTTAAGCTTTCAAATAAATCATCAAAGAAAATTCCGCCTCTTATATCTATTACTAAAGCTACTTTGTTAATTTTTCCGTCACTTTGTGTGCAAGCCTCTGCAAATTTAGGTATTAATTTAGGAGGAAGATTATCTACACAAAAATACCCCATATCTTCAAGGCTTCTTGTTGCTTCTGTTTTTCCTGCTCCTGATAAACCTGTAACTATTATAAATCTCATGATATTATGCCCCCTTGCTTATATGTTCTATAGCTTAATTATATCATTGAAATTAATATAATTAAATCTATTGTTAGCTTAATTATATTAATTTCAAATAGTTATTATTCTAAAGTCTATCTTTCAAACATATCTCCTAATGTTCCTAGAATACCTCCTTGATCAACTTGTCTTCCACCAGTTTGAGGGGCTGCTGCAATTACCTTAGAGGCTAACTTACTAAATGGCAAACTTTGAACCCATACATCTCCAGGTCCTGTTAATGTGGCAAAGAACATTCCTTCACCACCAAATAGGGTATTTTTTATTCCACCAACAAATTCTATATCATAATGAACATTTTGAGTCATTGCAACTAGGCATCCTGTATCAATTTTAATTGTTTCTCCAGGCATTAAGCTTCTTTTTACTATAGTACCTCCTGCATTTATAAAAGCCATTCCATCTCCTTCTAATTTTTGAAGTATAAATCCTTCGCCACCAAAAATTCCAGCACCCAATTTCTTTGTAAATGCAATACCTACACTAACACCCATAGCTGAACATAAATATGCATCCTTTTGACAAATTAACCTACCTCCATAATTTCTTAAATCCATTGGTATTATCTTTCCTGGATATGGTGCTGCAAAAGCCACCTTTTGTTTTATATAGCCTGTATTGGTAAAGGAGGTCATAAATAAACTTTCACCTGTAATTACCCTTTTAGCAGCTCCTCCTAAAGCTCCCCAAAAACCTCCACTTTTCTTACTGCCATCTCCAAAAACAGTATCCATTTTGACGCTGTTGTCCATCATCATCATTGCTCCTGCTTCAGCAATTACAGCTTCCCTAGGATCTAATGTAATTTCAACAAATTGCATTTCATTCCCTTTAATTTCATAATCAATTTCATGTGCTATCATTATTAAATCTCCTTTATAATTTATTAATTATTTTCGTGATACCTTACCATATCTATAATTATTAGGAGTCCAATCAGGAAAACAGTATACTCTTCATCAATTACCTCTAAAGAATAAGAATCCCTTAAAATAGTAAGCTCCTTATCTATTCTTCCTATTTCTCTATTATCCTTTTCTACTATATAATGTCTTCCTAAAATATCACGAGCCTTCATTTTTATATTTCCCATTTTACCAGTAATATTATATTCGGGAAACATAAATTCTTTCCTTATTTCAGCTATTTCCATCATATTAGAGTCAAAGCAAATATACCTATGAGCACCAATCCGTAGCTTCTGTTTTAAATATAATAACCTCCTATTGTTCAAATCGTATACGTATATATTCTTACCTAAATCAAATTTATCTGCCTCTACTATATACTCCTCTTTACCATATTCATTTAATACATCAAATTTACTTCCAATTGAAAAAATCCTTTGATTAATATAAAACTTCCTCATTATTTCCTCCCCTTTTTAACATTTTCACTTACCCCTTTAAAGAGTTTATTTAAATCTTAAATATAGTATATTATACCACATTACAAAAGTCAATAATTTTATAGTTAAAAATTAGAAATTTTATATTAATTCAAAGAAAAAAGAGCTGCTACATAAAAAATTATGTAACAGCCCTACATTAATAGTTATTAAAATCCCCTAGGAATTTTTAATTCTATTTTCCACAATTCAGCACAGCTGAATTATATCCTCAATTGTAAATTCTACATTAATTGTACATTCTACATTGTAAATTATATCAGTCTTCTCCTACTATTCTAACCTCAGGATGAAGTTCCACACCAAACTGTGCTTTTACTTCTTTTTGAATATGTTCTATTAAGTTTATTATGTCCTTAGCAGTTGCTCCACCTCTATTAATTACAAAGCCTGAATGTTTTTCTGAAACTGCCGCACCGCCAATGCTGTATCCCTTTAATCCTGCATCTTGTATAAGCTTTCCTGCAAAATATCCCTTTGGTCTTTTAAAAATACTTCCAACTGATGGATATTCTAAAGGTTGCTTTTCTTCCCTTCTCTTAGTTAATTCATCTACAGTTTCTTTTATTCTGCTAATTTCAGCTTTCTTTAACTTAAATTTTGCTGATAATACTATATAGTTTTTCTTCATAACGATTGATGATCTATATCCTAGTTCTAATTCTTCTTTTGATAGAACTACTACTTCGTTTTTATCATTTATTACTTCTGCCGATTCTATAACATGAGAAATTTCTCCATCATAGGCTCCTGCATTCATAAAAACAGCTCCCCCTACAGTTCCAGGTATTCCACAGGAAAATTCAAGCCCTGTTAGAGAGTTCTTTAAAGCCTCTTTGGAAACATCCTTCAGCATAGCTCCGCACTCTGCTTCTAGTACATCTCCTTCTACTCTTATGTTTTTTAGTTCATTTAGCTTTATTACAACTCCTCTTATTCCACCATCTTTAACTAGTAAATTAGATCCGTTGCCAACTACATAGAAAGGTATGCTTTTTTCTCTACATATTTTTATGGTTTTTAAAACTTGTTCCTTAGATTCTGGAATCAAAAGTATATCAGCAGGTCCACCTACTCTAAAATAAACATGATTCTTCATTTCAGAATCAATCATTACATTTTCTTTTTTATAGAACTCCTCGAATAAACTTTTTAAATTTTTATATTGATTCATACCTAACTCCTTATAAAACGTAGTAATTATCTTTACCTAGTATAAAATAAAAACATATAATAAACAACATTTTTTATTCATATATTCATATTATATCTACTTTCTTCTCTTTGTTACAGCTTTTCTTTAACAGTAAAATAATCAATTATACTTTGAGCTGCTTTTTTATCTACTCTTGGTGTTTCTAGCAATTCCTCAAAGGTAGCATTTTTTATATTTTCAACGCTGCCAAATTTCATTAATAAATTTCGTCTTCTCTTTTCTCCTATATTTGGTATATCCTCTAAAATTGAATGGAGAGTCCTTTTATCTCTTAAAGACCTATGATATGTAATTGCAAACCTATGGACTTCATCTTGTATTCTCCTAATCATTTGCATTAAGTTTGAACTTCTCTTGATTATAAGTTCCTTATTGTTATATATAATTCCCCTAGTCTGGTGCTTATCATCTTTTACTAAGCCACAAACCGGAATATTAATATTTAATTTGTCTAACACTTCTAAGGCAACATTAACTTGCCCCTTTCCCCCATCCATCATTATAAGATCTGGGAAGAAGGAGAATTTTCCTGATGAAAAGTTTAAATTTCTTTCCTTTATTTCTTTAATTTCCTTTAACCCATGGGTAAATCTTCTCTCTAGTATTTCCCTCATGCTATCATAGTCATTAGCACCTTTAACTGATTTTATTTTAAATCTTCTATAATCGCTATTTTTAGCTTTTCCCTCCTCAAATACTACCATAGACCCAACTGAATCTACACCTTGAATATTTGATATATCATAGGCTTCTATTCTAAATGGAGGTTCATCTAAATCTAATAAATCTCTTAATTCTTCTAATGATAACTTATTTACCATTTTATCTCTAAGGAATTTATCTTTGAACTTTTCTAAAGTAACCTTAGCATTGCTTTTTACCATTTCAAGCATTTCTTTCTTTTGGCCTTTTTGTGGTATTTTTATTGTTACTCTAGCTCCCCTTTTTATCTTTAGGAATTCTTCAAGCAATTCTACTTCCTCTATCTTCGGAACATAAATATATCTAGGTACCTTGGCTGTTCTTCCGTAGAAAGAAGTAATAAATTCCTCCAGAATTTCTCCTATTTCTTCATTTACAGTATTCTCAAATATAAAATCTTCCCTTCCTGTTATTTTTCCATCTCTAGAGAAGAAAACTTGAATACAACTATCTTTTTCGTCTTGGTAGATGTTAATAAAGTCCTCATCACCCTCCATAGTTTTAAAGATCTTTTGTTTTTCTACAATATTTTCTATAGCAAATATTTTATCCCTTAACTTGGCTGCTTTCTCGAAATCTAGATTTTTAGAAGCTTCCTCCATGCTTTCCTTAAGGTAATTTTTTATTTTTTTATCTTTACCACTAAGTATGTCTATAATTTGATCAATCATTTCCCTGTATTCACTTTTTGATATATATCCAGCACAGGGGGCTACACATTTTTTAATATGGTAATTTAAGCATGGTCTAACCTTGGGGCCATCTTCCCTAATCATTAACTTACAATCCCTTACAGGGAATATTTTGTATATTAATTTTATTGTTTCGTAAACTGCTGTTCCATTTGTATAGGGCCCAAAATATTTTCCGCCATCTTTTGCATACCTTCTAGTTACAAATACCCTAGGAAAATCATCATTAGTTGTTATTTTTATAAAGGGATAAAATTTATCATCCTTAAGTAGTATATTGTACCTTGGGCTATATTTTTTTATTAAATTACCTTCTAGAATTAAAGCTTCCATTTCATTATCGGTTACTATATATTCAAACTCTGCTATATTCTTAACCATAGCCTTAACTTTTTCAGTATGATTTTTAGAATTTTGAAAATAACTCTTAACTCTATTTTTTAATATTTTAGCCTTACCAACATAAATAACTTCTCCAAGAGAATTTTTCATTAAATAAACACCAGGCTTCTCTGGTAAGTTCTTTAAATGATACTCAAAATCAAACATTACAATCCTCCAAAAAGCTTTTTCCTTTGTATATAAATTTTAACATTATAACCGCAAGTAAACAAAAGGAAAAATTAATCAGTTGTCAGTTTTCAATTTTCAGTTTCAGTTAAGGAAATAATTCAGCAAAGCTGAATTACGAAAATTATTTTTTTAAACTGCGTAGCAGTTTATTCCGAAACTGAAAACTGTTAACTGAAAACTGAAAACTG
>JAAYOT010000113.1 GCA_012520205.1 Clostridiales bacterium | reverse complement strand
TCTTCTTTTTGTATATGATTTAAAACATCACGAACTTGAGGATTAGTAAACTCAAAAATTGCAGTATCATAAGCTCCAGAAACATATTTTTCTGTCATTAATAAATCTGTGCATATATCCTTATCTGTTAATTGTCCCTGTGTTGATTGAGCATTGTTTTGTTGCTGCATACCTGCCCCTTGGGCTTGTTGCATTCCCTGTGACTGCATTCCTTGACTTTGCTGCTGAGCTTGCTGTCCTTGCTGTTGGCCTTGTTGCTGCCCTTGTTGTTGATTCATTTGAGGTATTGTTCCGCTTAACAATTGATTAATAGTATTAAGGTGAGTTCTTTCCGCTTGTTCGTTTTCCTTAAGTATCTGCTTTAATTTCGGGTCCTGAGCTTCACATGCATACTTATTATATTTTTCTATACAAATTTGCTCATGAGTCTTTTGATCTTCCAGTAACATTCTTTCCTTTTGAGTTAATGTAAAATTCATAATAAACACCTCCAATATTATATTGTGTAAATTATTCTCTTTTATACCCTGTATAAATAGATACTTTTTAGAGGGAATATTAATTATTTGCTGAAAATACCTACAAGATACCCCCTATATTTCTCTTCATTAATTTAAATTATAAGAATTAATATTTCTTATTATCTTATCTAAAGGGATACCTTTCATTATATCATCTATTATTTTATTCCTCACTTCATCATATTTCTTAAAAATTTTAATGGCTTTATCATAATTATTATATACTTTCCAATAACCAGTACCTAAACATTTTTTATTACTACCTTGTATAAAATCAATAACATCATTTAGGGGAATACCCAAAAATATTCCTAGTTCATGAGGACAATTAAATTGTTTATATCTCATTTTTAACTTACTTAGGTAATAATCTAAATTTTTATTTTCCCTATAGCCTATTTCTCTTAAGAAGCTCATATTTTCCTGTTGAAAAATATGTTTATTTAAAATTTTTCTATTAAAAATCAACAGTATTAGGGACCTATCACTTTCTCTTAATATTGTAAATTCTAAATTGGATTTGTTTAAAAACTCACTTCCATATTTAATCCAATTCTTATAGAGATTAGTTTTATTTTTCTTAATGGCAACTGTTGCAGAAGGCTTTATTCCGGCAATAACTAAGGAACTATTAAATAGCAAAAATCTTTCTATAGATTCTTTGGGTTTAACTTTTGCTAAACTATTATAGAACTTTATTAGGTTCATAGTATCTCCTTTAAATTATCTTTAGTAAAAGGTTAAATTTCCTTTTTAATTATTTTCCCAATAAAATTTAATAGTATACTATGAACTTTTTAGCTAAATTAAAAGTAACCCATCTAAATCTAAGATTTCTATTTTTCTACCTGATTTTTGTTTAATATAACCTTCATCTTCAAGACTGCGAAGCTTACGACTAATAGTTTCAGGAGTTGTACCTAAATAAGAGGCTAAGTCCTTCTTGCTCATAGGTAATGTAACTTCCATTGATTCCCCTTCATTATTATCTATATATTCTGATAAGAATATGGCAATTCTTCTTTCAACTTTTTCAGTAGCAAAAAGTGTTGTTTGTTTTTCTGATTTCTCTAATCTCCTTGAAAACTCACCTAAGATTTTTAATGCTATTGAGGGATATTTTAATAAAATTTTCTGTATATCTGATCCCTTAATTGTGCAGACATTAGTTTTTTCCATGGCTTCTGCATAAGAGTCATGGATAGATTGATTAAATAAGGCTAATTCTCCTGTAAAATCTCCTGGACTTAGAATTCTTACTAACTGCTCCTTTCCAGATTCAGATAATCTATAAATTCTTATTTTTCCCCTGCCCACTATATAAAGAGAATCCGATTCTTCTCCTGCATAATAGATAATTTCTCCCTTTTTATAGGATGTTGATCTTGCCATCTTCATAATTTCAATCATTTGCTCTTCCTCCAAATGATTGAAAATAGGAACTAAAGATACACAAACATTTTCCTTCATCATTCCACCCCCACACTTTTTTACTTCTATACTAAACAAAAGTTTTTTGAAAGTATATGATTTAAATCACTATTTAATTTCAGGCAAATAAAAAAGGACTGCATTAACAGCACCTTTTAATGTAATATTTTTAATTGTTAACTGAATTCCAATCTGCTATGAATTTTTCTATTCCAGCATCAGTTAATGGATGCTTTAACAACGTTCTTATTACTGCTGGAGGAACAGTTCCTATATGAGCTCCTAATCTTGCCGCCTCAATTACATGAATTGGATTTCTAATTGATGC
>JAAYOT010000112.1 GCA_012520205.1 Clostridiales bacterium | reverse complement strand
TTTTTTATTGCAGATTTTCAGCTTTCTGAAAATCATCCTAAACTGTGAACAGTGCACTGTGAATTCCGAACTGTACAAAAGTTATTCTTTTGTGCCTAGAATATTAACTATAAATGAAGTCAATAATAATTGATATGACCATTAGAAAGAAGGGAGGATGCATTATCAATTATAATGCAGAAGAGCTATGAGTGAATTGTTATTATTGCTTCAAGTGACCACAATGATCATATTCACATATTATATGATGTCTAATAGCAAGGGGAAAACTAATAAGATAGTAATTGAAAAGGAAAATAAGAAGGAAATGGATAAGTTAAATAGAATGAGGAGTATTAGTTTAACTGAACCATTAACTGAAAAGAGCAGGCCAACTACTTTTGATGAAATAATTGGCCAGGAAGATGGAATAAAGGCATTAATGGCAGCTATATGTGGACCTAATCCTCAGCATGTAATAATATATGGGCCGCCGGGAATAGGTAAGACAGCAGCCGCTAGGTTAGTTTTGGAAGAAGCTAAAAAGAGAACTAGTTCTCCTTTTAAACAGAATGCTAAGTTTGTAGAGATTGATGCTACAACTATTAGGTTTGATGAAAGGGGAATTGCAGACACTTTGATTGGTTCAGTACATGATCCAATTTACCAAGGGGCAGGTTCCTTAGGAGTTGCAGGAATACCACAGCCAAAGCCAGGAGCCGTAACAAAAGCTCACGGAGGAATATTATTTTTAGATGAAATTGGAGAACTTCATCCTATTGAATTAAATAAACTGCTAAAAGTACTAGAAGATAGAAAAGTATTTTTAGATAGTTCATATTATAGTAGTGAAAATCCTAATATGCCTGATTATATAAGAGAAATATTTGATAATGGGTTACCGGCAGATTTTAGACTTATTGGAGCAACTACTAGAAGTCCAGAAGAAATAGCTCCTGCAATTAGATCAAGATGTGTTGAAATATTCTTCAAGCCTTTGCAGGGAGAGGATATAAGAAAAATAGCAGCTAATACAGTTAAAAAGGTTAATTTAGAAATTAGTGATAGTTCCTTAGAATTAGTATCTAAATACTGCACTAATGGAAGAGAAGTAGTAAATTTAATTCAACTAGCATCAGGTATTGCCATAAATGAAGAAAGAAAAAATATAAATAAAAATGATATCCAATGGGTGATAGAAAACGGTAATTACACTCAAATTCCAGATAAGAAAATTAAAGATATACCACTAGTAGGAGTAGTTAATGGCTTAGCTGTTCATGGAGCAAATATAGGAATACTAATGGAAATTGAAGCAGTTGCAAAAAGAGCAAAAAGTAGATTAGGATATCTAAAAGTATCTGGCATAATAGAGGAAGAAGAGTTAAGCTCAAATAATAGAAAGATGAAAAGAAAAAGCACAGCTTATTCTTCAATACAAAATGTACTTACTGTTCTTAATAATATTTATGAATTGGAATGTGAAAATTTTGATATACATATTAATATTCCTGGAGGAATGCCTGTTGATGGACCTTCAGCGGGGATAGCAATAGCAGTGGCTATATACAGTGCTATTAAGAATATTGAAATAGATAATAAAGTAGCAATGACAGGAGAAGTTAGTATTTTAGGAGAAGTAAGACCAGTAGGAGGAATTCTAGCAAAGATTCAAGCAGCAGAAAAAGCAGGTGCTAAAAAAGTTATAATACCTAAGGAAAACTGGAGTGATTCCTTTAAAGATATAAAAAATATAAAAGTAATACCAGTAAGCTCAATAGAGGAAGTTTTAAATGAAGCAATAGCTAAGAAAGAAATAAAGAATAAAAAGGAAAAGGTTAAGATTAATGATAATGTAGATATATTATCAGCTAAAGGTGAATAAATTTAAATCTAATTGACAGTTAAAGTTTAAGTATAATGAATTATCAACTTTAGCTGTCAATTATTTTATTCATTTAAATATTATTAATTCTCTTTCTATTAGCTAATAGTTTATTCTTACGGGAGGCTCTTTATTAACATTTTGTACATTGATAAAAGTTCTCTTTATATTATAATATTATTGTTATCAAATTTTAAATAAGCTAAAATACTTATTATAGATAGATTAATAATAATTTTTATGATATATTATAACGATATATGAATAGTACAGAGGAGATGAGACAAAATGAGTGAAAATATAATGAATTTGCCTTTAATTCCTCTACGAGGAATTAGTGTTTTTCCTAAAATGGTGATACATTTTGATATAGGTAGGGAAAAATCTAAGGCAGCAATTGAAGCAGCAGTAGAAAATCAAAGTGAAATATTCTTAGTTAGTCAAATAGATTATGAAATTGACGATCCAACTTTTGAAGATATATATTCTATTGGTACTATATGTAAGATTAAACAGATAATTAAATTACCTAATGAAATAATAAGAGTTTTAGTTGAAGGGAGAGATAGGGGAGAATTAAGAGCCTTTGTATCAGAAGATAAATATTTAGAAGCTGAATTAGAAAGGATAAAAGAGCCTTCTAATGGTGAGTGTGAAAATATAGAAGCTTATATTAATACCCTAAAGAAAAGCTTTAAAAGATATATAAGAGTTTCAAGTAATACTAGTAGTTCTCTTATGACAATATTTGATTCAATAAGTAACTATAGCGAACTTACAGATATAGTAGCTTCCTATGTATTATTTGATGAAAATAAAAGACAAGAAATATTACAAGAGTTAGACGTTATAAAAAGAATAGAAAAGCTCTTAATATTTATAGAAAAAGAAATAGATATATTAAATTTAGAAAAGCAACTAGGTAAAAAACTAAAAGAAAATGTTGATAAGTCTCAAAAGGAATATTATATTAGAGAGCAAATTAAAATTCTTCAAGAAGAAATTGGTGAAGATGATGAAGAAAAGAAAGAAATAAAAAAATACGAAGAGAGAATAAATAAATTAAAGTTACCTAAAGCAGTAAAAGAAAGAGCAAAAAGTGAATTATCAAGGCTAAAAACTATGAGTGGATTTAGTTCTGAAGGAAATGTTATTAGAAATTATCTTGATTGGATTTTAGACATTCCATGGAATAAATCAACTAAGGATAGCTTTGATATTAAAGAAGCTGAAAATGTATTAGATAAGGAACACTATGGTTTAGAAGAAGTAAAAGAGAGGATAATTGAATATTTAGCTGTTAAGCAACATACTAAGAGTTTAAAGGGACCAATCTTATGTTTAGTAGGTCCTCCAGGGGTAGGTAAAACTTCAATTGCTAAGTCAATTGCTAATGCTACAAATAGAAAATTTTCTAGAATGTCCTTAGGTGGAGTAAGAGATGAAGCAGAAATTAGGGGACATAGAAAAACTTATGTTGGAGCTATACCTGGAAGATTTGCTTACATTCTAAAAGAAACAAAGGTAAACAATCCTTTAGTTTTACTAGATGAAATTGATAAACTTGGCCGTGATACTAGAGGAAATGTAGCAGATGCCTTACTAGAAGTTTTAGATAGTGAACAAAATAGCACTTTTAGAGATAATTACCTAGAGTTAGATCTAGATTTATCAAAAGTATTATTTATAACTACAGCCAATTCTTTGGATACAATACCGCATCCTCTTTTAGATAGAATGGAAATTATAGAATTATCAGGATACACTTATGAGGAAAAGTATCATATAGCTAAGGATCATTTAATTCCAAAGTTATTAAAGGAATATGCTCTAAGCAGTGAACAGTTTAAAATATCAGATTCTTCAATTAAGGATGTAATTAACTATTATACTAAAGAAGCTGGAGTAAGAAGCTTAGAAAGAGTCTTAGGTAAGTTAATCAGAAAATCTGTTACTGAAATGCTTAAAACAAATAAAAAATCTATTTCAATAGCAGCAAATAGATTGGAAAAATATCTAGGAAGAAAAGTATATAGCTTTGATATTAAGGAAAAAGAAGATAGAGTTGGTGTAGTTAAGGGAATGGCTTGGACTGCAGCTGGTGGTGATACCTTGCCAGTAGAGACAGTAGCTATGAAAGGAACTGGAAAACTAACACTTACAGGTCAATTAGGGGATGTAATGCAGGAATCAGCTAAAATTGCTTTTGGATTTGTAAGAGCTAATGCTAAGGTATATGGAATTAACGAAGATTTCTATAAGAAAACAGATATTCATATCCATTTCCCAGAGGGAGCAATTAAAAAGGATGGTCCATCTGCAGGTGTAACAATAATTACTTCAATAGTTTCTGCCTTAACGAATAAAAAGGTTAGAAGCAATGTTGCTATGACTGGAGAAGTAACTTTAACAGGAAGGGTTCTTGCAATTGGAGGCCTTAAAGAAAAGGCTATAGCTGCTTTTAGAGCAGGCATAGATACAATACTAATTCCAAAGGAAAATGAAAAAGATTTAATTAAGATACCAGCATCAGTAAAAAATAAATTAAATATTATATCAGTTGATCATGTAAGTGAAGTAATAAATAAAGCTATAATTGGAGTTGATACAAGTGTTTAAAATTAAAAATGCAGATTTTGTTATATCTGCAGTAAAAAGATCCCAATACCCTGTAACAGGCCTGCCAGAGGTTGCCTTTGTAGGAAGATCAAATGTAGGAAAAAGCTCAATAATAAATGCAATAACAAATAGAAGAAAATTAGCAAAGGTAAGCCAAACCCCAGGAAAAACAAGATTAATTAACTTTTTTATAATAAATAATAATGAATTTTATCTTGTGGATTTACCTGGTTATGGATATGCAAAAGTGTCTAAGGCAGAAAAGGCAAGCTGGGGAAAAACAATAGAGACTTACCTTAATGGAAGGGAAGAATTAAAGAGAGTAATACTATTAGTAGATTCTAGGCATAAACCAACAGCAGATGATATTCAAATGCATGAATGGATCAAATTCTATGGGTATGACGAAATAATAATCGCAACAAAAAGCGATAAACTATCAAATAATGAGATAAGAAAAAGTGAGAAAGTAATAAGAGAAACACTAAAATTAACAAAGGAAGATAGGTTATATTTCTTTTCATCTTTAAATAAGAAGGGGAAAGATGAATTAGTAGATAATCTTTTTAGGGATATTAATCCAGTAGAAATTGAAACAATTAATGAATAAAAACATTTAAATTAATATATTTGTGAAGGTAATGAAACTTAAAGTAGATAATTCATATAATGTGAATTATCTACTTTTTTTCTTATATTTATTTGTTATTTTTCCCTTTAATCTATAATTATTGCTTACTAATGGAAAAAAGTCTTTTTTATTTATAAAAAATAGCAATATTACAATAAAAATAGTGACAATTAATATTTGAAAGAATAGTATGTAGTATAAAACTAAATTATTTAACAAAATTTCAAGGAGGAATAAGTTATGGAAGTAAATGATATTCTAAACAGCTTAAATTCTTACGATTGTAATGAAAAAGCAAGCCCTATTCAAAACTGTAATCATGGCTGTGGCTTTAACAGCTGGATTTGGATTTTATTAATCCTATTCTATAGCGGTAGAAGAAGAAATGATTGTTGTTGCCCAAAAAGAAGAAGAAGAAGTGATGTAAGAGGAATTGGTTCAGAAAGTGGCTGCGGATTTTTATTTTTACTAGTAATTCTATTCATCTGTAATCGCTGCAATTCAGATAGAGACAATAATAACAACTTTTTTAATGGAACAATATTCTAATTAAAGGTGGAAAGGAGAGGTAGTTATGTCTAAGAAAAAACATTGTTGCTGTGTAGATGTTAGAGACATCAGAGATCATAGAGATGATTGTTGTTTTGATTCATTTGGATTCCAAGGAATAGACAGTTGTTTAGCACCTATTATATTCTTGTTAATAGCTTGCTGGGCAGGGCTTTTAAATAATAATTGCTCATGGTTAATAATATTATTATTCTTACTATTCGGAGGTTCTTTCTGTAACACACTTGTTGGAGGCTTCTAGCAGAATAGAGGATGGAGGGCTATGCCCTCCAAAAAAATGTCTAAAATTATAACATATTTTATTTAAGTACATATAATGAATGAAGAAATAATATTAGGAGGACTCTAAATGTCAAAGAGAAGAAGACGTAGAAGAGAGAAAGAGGAAAGAAGAAATTCTGACCTTATGAATAACTCTCCCTTTGGAATAAATCCACTTCAATTAATGAGTATGTTAGGTTCTAATATAGATATGAGTCAAATAGGCAATATGCTTTCATCAATGAAAATGGATGGAGTAGATTTAAATAATTTTGCTGCTAATACAAGTTTTAATAATCCTATAAATAATCCTGCTAATAATACTTCTAATAATGCAGCTAATAATATGGGATTTGACTTAGGTGCTTTACAAAGTATTATGAATAATTTAGGTCTAGGAAATCTTAGTGGAATGAATCAGTCTTTTAATGATAATTTAAACATAGGAGAAAAAAAGGATGAAGCTAAAAAAAGAAAAGATGAGGATGAAAATTTAGAATTATTACAAGCTATAAAGGTTATTATAAAGCCAAGTAAAGTAGAATTTATTGATAAAATAATAGAAGCTTATAAAAATGGATATATAAAATAAGAAAAAATAAGTATAAAAAAATATAAGATGTAAATAATATAAATGTACCGGAGAAACATTCTCCTATAGCAAATGAAAAGAAATTTTCATTTAAGCTAAACCCCCCCAATCCCCTTTAAGGCCGCAATTTTGCGGCCTTTTAATTTTAGTAATTTTCTTGCTTAGATTTTCTGTATTGAGTTAATTTTTAAATTATCATATTGATCCTTTTTTATATCTAAGTAAATAAGCAGTTCTTTAGGAATAACTGAATCATCTTTATGATTTACTTCTTCAAAGGATAAAATCCAACTAAGGCCTGTGGTTTCCCCTTCCTTATTCCATTCATAGTCTATAAAATAAGCATTTTGAAAAGAGTATCTATAGCTATCTTTATTTAAATTCCATAAGATTGCTAATTCTGAACTATTTATTTCCGATGAAAAAATATCTGGAGGAGTTGATAAATCATAAGGAGCTTCAATTACATCGATAAATTTTTGTATATGAGAAAGGGAAGGGATCTTAGTATTTGCAAAAGAAATATCTTTTATTTTATTATCTAATAAAATAAATCCCTTGGAAGAAGTATCTCCTTTTTTTGAAGATAAAGAGAAAAACTTACTACTTTTATTATTGATAGAATCCAATATTCCAATTATGTTATCATTTGTTGTTAATATATTAGTGAATTCTTCTCCATTCCAATTAAAAACATAATTTATTGGAATGTTATCTAAAGAAGTCCTTATGATAATTTCAGGAATATTGTCCCTTGATAAGTCGATGACTTCTATTCTAATTGGCCATTTGTTTATATAGTCTCCAAGATATCTAGAACCCTCCGTGTTAATTAAATGATATTCTTTGTTATTAGATTTTATATTTACAAGATATTTATTATTTTCCTTTATAATTTCTACTTCATCATTAATACCATCACCAGTTAAATCAAAATCAGAATGATTCTTAGAAGTTATGGGGGCAAATACACCAAGAAGATCTTTCTTTGTAGAATTATTTTCTCTAAAAAATAAGGAAATTAAAAAGAACAAAACTAAAAAAATGAGTATGCTTAATATGTAATAAAATATTGATTTCTTCTTTATGATAATAAATTTAGTCATTATATCACCTCATTTTATTATATGAGGTATAAAGATTAATATTCAAATTATTGTAAAATAAAAAGCTGTTTAAGGGATGACCTTTTATAAATTTTATAAAGAAAAAAACAAGTTAGGTTATAATACCTAACTTGTTTTTTTACAATCTTTACATAATCCGTAGAAGAAAATTTTATTTGATAAAATTTTATATTCTGAATTCTCCTCAGCTGTTTTATTTAAATCTGAAAATGAAACATTTTCTAAATCAGTTACCTTACTACAGTTTATACATTGAATATGTGCATGTTCTTCTGAATTAGCATCATATCTAAAGTTTCCTTCACCAACATTTATTTCTTGTACTAAGTTAACTTCTACTAATGTCTTTAAAGCCTTATAGACAGTAGCTAAGCTCATAGTAGGGTATTCAGGCTGAAGAGCTTTATATATAATTTCTGCAGAAGGATGATCGTTTGTGCTCATTAAATATTTATAAACTGCTAATCTTTGAGGAGTTAGTTTAAGTTTCTTCTCTTTAAATATAGAAGTAATATTTTCCATACTGCACCATCCTTTATATTTTTATTTTATTATACACTAATCTTAAGCAAAAGTCAATATCATCTACTTCTTAATATCATGTTTTAAAAGATAATAAATATTAATTAGTTTGACTTTTATTTAATAGTAATAACTTAATTTTAATACAAAAGTTGTCAGAGTTTCAATAGATTGTGAAAAATAATGAAAATAAAAATACAAAAATGTTAAAAATATTTCAAATTTCTTCTAAATATTGTATAATTAAGACATAATTATAAAAAAGTAAAAATGAGGATGAAAAAATGGATATATTTATAGCTAGACAAGGAATATATGATTGTGAAGAAAAAGTAGTTGCCTATGAATTATTATATAGAAATTCTACAATAAATAATTTTACTTCTGATGTAGAAGATGAATTAGCAACTTATCAAGTAATAGAGAATATAAACTCTTTTGGTTTAGATAACTTAACAAATAATAAGATTGGTTTTGTTAACTTTCCAGAAAAATTAATTAATAAGAATATTGCAACGTTACTTCCAAAGGATAAGGTAGTAATAGAAATATTAGAAAATGTAAATCCAACTGAGGAGGTAATTAGGAATCTTAAAAATTTAAAGAAGCAGGGATATTCTCTTGCTTTAGATGATGTTGAAAATGAAGAGGATTTGAAAAAATTTGTAGAGATAGTGGATGTAGTGAAATTAGATTTTTTATTATCGTCTAAAGAATCAAGAAAAAGAATAGCAAAATTATGTAAGCAGTATAATATTAAGATGTTAGCAGAAAAAATAGAAAATATTGAAGCCTTGAGGGAGGCAAAGGAATTAGGGTGCCACTATTTTCAGGGATATTATTACAGTAAACCATCTATATTTTTAGGAAAGGATGTAAAAATTAAAAATAGCAGTATTTTTCCAATCTTAATAGAGTTAGTAAAAGAAGACAGTGATTTAGAAAAGATTGAGAATATGATCAAAAGGGATGCTGCACTAACATATAAGTTTTTAAAATTTATAAATTCTTCCTATTTTAATTTTATCGAAGAAATAAGTTCTATTAAAGAAGCTATTATGCTTATTGGCAAGAAAGAATTAATGAAGTGGTTATCTATATTATCTGTTTTAGAGATTTCTTCAAATAGAAATGAGGAATATACTTCTAATACTGTAATAAGAGCGAAATTCTGTGAAAGGATTGCAAGAATAATA
>JAAYOT010000111.1 GCA_012520205.1 Clostridiales bacterium | reverse complement strand
TCAAGTTTAGGCAATCATAAAGGAGCAACTCTTCTAGAAAGATATATTAACAGCCTAGCTTTATTAAATGGTTTTACTATAGTAACTGTCACAGGCAATGAAAGAAATACCAGACGACATGCTTCTGGCACTCTTAGGCCAGAAGACCCTATTAAAACTATTGATTTAGATGTTGCTCCAGGACAAGGAACTTTAATTGTAGATATTTGGGTAGATCTTCCTAATGTTGTGTCTATTGATATAATCTCCCCTTCTGGCGATAACACTGGAGTTATAAATTACTCCACAAATACTTATACAACCCATACTTTTGTATTTGAAAACACTACAGTAACTGTATTATATTTCATACCTGAAGAAGGTACTGGAGATCAGAATATAAGAATCATATTCCAAAACTTGCAACCTGGAATATGGAGATTAAGGTTTTTGGGTAATCAAATAATAGGTGGAAATATAAATGCCTGGCTGCCTCAAGGTGGATTAACCCTTCCTGGAACTCAATTTAATCCAGCAGATCCATATGGTACAATTACAAGCCCTGGCAATTCCCCCTTTATTATTACAGCTGCTGCCTATAACCAGAACAATAATAATTTAGTTGATTATTCAGGAATGGCCTTTATTTCAGGATATATAAACCCAATAGATGTTGCTGCCGGTGGTGAAAATGCACTTACTACTGCTCCAAATAATGAAATTGCTATTATTAGTGGAACCTGTGTTGCTGCCGCCATAGTTGCTGGAGCCTGTGCTATGCTTTTTGAATGGGGAATAGTCCAAGGTAATGATAAAAACCTATATACCCAAACTCTTAAAACTTATTTAGCTAGAGGGGTAAATGAAAGGCCAGGAGATATATATCCAAATCCTCATTGGGGTTTTGGAATGCTAAATGTGTTAAGATTATTTGATAACATAACTTAATTTTAAAAAATCCCTAGGGGGATTTTTTAATTTTATGAATAAAATTTTATAATATATAAAAACTAATAGTATCTAATTGCACTTTTTAATAATATGTTTTTTAGCAGTTTATAACAAAAAAAATACTATAAGTTTGGAGGAGTACATATGAAAACTAAAAAACTCTTGGCTACATTAGCATTAGCATTGGCAGCAACTGCTTTTGTAGCTTGCGGAAAAAACAACATGAATGAAACAGCAGATCCAGGAACAACAGAACAAAATCAAAATGCTGGAGACACTGAAAATACTACAGACAAGGAAAATACTGATGCTGTTACAACACCTTCAATAGTTAAAGAAAATGAAGCTTTTGAGAAAGCAATTAGTAAGGATGGAACTTGGATAATAGCAATATTAAATGACTTAACTTTTGACAAAGAATTAGTGGTAGATGGCGATTTCAAAAATGGTAAAACAGATAAAGATACTGGTGAAGAAACTTATCAACGTAAAATAGCTTTATATTCTCAGGATGAAGACCGTAACATAACAGATAAATATACTTTAACAGCACCAAAACTAACCTTTAATAGTATTAATGGAAGCCTTGAACATGGTACTTTCAAAGGAGATTTATATATTTCAGGTAAAAACTTTAAGCTAGTAAATCAAAAAATTGAAGGAAACATCTACTTCCTAAACCAAGAAGCCATGGATACTTTCACAATTGCAGACAAAGAAGGCGACACAGCTACAGAGGTAACTGGCGTTCAAGAACTAAAAGCAGAATAAATTAAAAATAAATAAGAACTGTATAATATTGATGTATCAGTATTATACAGTTCTTTATATTTCTAATTTCTTTATAATTCAGCAAAGCTAAATTATTTCCTCAATTATGCCCTTTGAATTTTGAATTGATTTTATCCTTCCCATCCTTCAGGGAATTCTGCATTGTGGTAGACTTCTTGAACATCATCATCATCTTCAAGCAGGTCTAACATCTTTTGGAACTTCTTAGCATCATCTTCATTAATTGCTGTATATGTGTCCGGAATCATTTTAACTGAAGCTTCTAAGAATTCTAACCCTTCTGCTTCTAATGTTTCCCTAACTTTTCCAAAATCCTCTGGAGTAGTTGTAATTATAAATACTTCTTCTTCAGCTACAAAATCCTCTGCTCCTGCATCTAAAGCCAGCATCATTATTTCATCTTCATCTTTATCTTCTTTTTCAATAACGATTTCGCCTTTTTCTTGGAACATAAAACCAACACAGCCTGTTGTTCCCATGTTTCCGCCACCTTTAGTGAAGGCACTTCTTACATTTCCTGCTGATCTATTTTTATTATCAGTTAAAGTTTCTACCATAACTGCTACTCCTGAAGGACCATAGCCTTCATAAACAATTCTTTCATATTCTATTGCTGAAAGTTCTCCTGAAGCTTTTTTAATAGCCCTTTGTATATTATCATTCGGCATATTAGCAGCCTTTGCTTTTGCAATTACATCTCTTAATCTTGGATTATTGTCAGGCACAGGACCACCATTTTTAACCGCAATAGCTAATTCTCTACCTATCTTTGTAAAAATCTTACCTCTTTTAGCATCCATTTTTCCCTTTTTATTTTGGATATTCTGCCACTTTGAATGTCCCGCCATTTTTATTCCTCCCAATATATTAGTTAAACTTATTATAAACACAAGAATTATAACATAATATAATTCTTATGACAAATTTTATTAATTAAACTAAATAATTTTGTAAAGTCTATTTTCTTCCTTAAAGTATATGTCCTCTTCTACTTTATTAATAATAATCTTTCCATTTGATGCTTCAGCCATTTCTTTTTCAATTTTATCTGCATTTTCTATTTCTGATAAAATATGAACAACTACCTTATCAGTATATTCAGTATCTTCAATGTGCCAATTATTCTTCCCACATATATATTGAACTTTTCCTAGCATATCATATTCCATATTTAGAAGCAGCCTAACTCCCTTAACCTTTTCAACGATTCCAGCAGCTTTTATTGCTATGGATGCTCCTTTTGTATATGCCCTTGTTAGCCCTCCAGTGCCTAAGAGTATCCCTCCATAGTATCTTGTAACTACTATTGCACAATCAGTTATATTGCTTTTTTTTATCACTTCTAAAATAGGTATTCCTGCTGTTCCCTGAGGTTCCCCATCATCGCTATATCTCTGAATAGACATATTTTCTCCTATAATATAAGCATAGCAATTGTGAGTAGCCTGCTTGTGTAAATTTTTAATTTCCTGAACAAAGGCCTTTGCCTCTTCTTCACTTTCGCACCTCTTAGCATAACCAATAAATTCTGATTTTTTCTCAATAAACTTATCTTCTCCAAAGTCTCTTATAGTAATATAACTCATTATAATTTCTCCTTATTTCAACTTATTTTCCATAATAGATGTTTTCTTTTGCAACAACATTTCCTTCTGAATCTCTAAATTCTTTTTGTGTTTTTTCTATTAAATTATATTGAGCCAACTTCTTTAAAACATCTTCCATTTTTATATTGAATTTTTTAAAATTTTTATGATTTTTTATTTCATAGGAGCTTAATTTTTCCTTATTCTTTCCTAAAAACTCAATTATTTCTTTTCCTAAAATATCTAAATTAGAAACTATATATTTTTCTATTGATTTGATTAATTTTATTATATACTCTTCCTTATTTTCAGAGTAAAGAAGGCCCCTCACCTTTTCATCAAATTCATCATTTAGCTTACATACCATATTAATAGCATCTTTACTTACTCTGTAATTATTTAAACTTAGGTATATGTTAGAAAAATTGCTTAAAGCCCTAAATAATACTTCATAGGCTGTATATATTCCACCATTACTTAAATATTTCTTACATATTCCTATTTCTTTTAAAAGGTTTCCTAGATAAACTAAATACCATTTTTCTCTATCATTATCTGTTAAATATAACTTTTTTTGATAAAGTTCTGATATTTCAAAATCAACTGAATATACAAGCTTAGAGGACATAATAGAATTCTTAATAGATCCCTTATTGGTATATTTAAGAAATGAATCTTTACTTAATATTTTAATATGTACAGGAACTTTATCTACTTCTGAATATACATCCCTTATGTTATCAAAATCTTTTTTATAGACTACAAGTAAGTCTATATCTGAACCATCCCAAATATCACCATTAACCATACTTCCATATACAAAAATTGCTAATGTGTTTTTGTTACCTTTAATTGTTTTAATTATTTTTTTATAAGCATTTTGATATTGGATTATTATATTCTCCATTACTTCCCTCCATTTATTTTATATATAAATTATATAAAAAAACTGTAATAAAGTCTAATCTTCACTACAGTCTTCTTCAATATCCTCATTTGTATCACAAAAATTATCTAACTCATTAATGTCATTACAAAACAAGTTGTTTTTACATCTATCTAAATCTGCCTCAATAATACTCCTATAAATAGAATTTCTCTGTTTTAAAACTTCTAATAAGCATAAGGATTCTTTCAAAAGATCATAAGTTAAATCTAATGACAATTTTACTTGTCGTTTTTTCACAAAAATATTGGACTGTATATTTTGGGCAGCTATAGAAGATCCTTGTGCAGCTTGAGCTAAAAAATATATTTGATCTACTAAGGGTCTTACTTTTCTCTCATAAAAAAGTCTTTCATCTTCACTTCCAACAAGCAAGGAAGTAAAATTTATCTGAATGCTATTTAAGGAACTTACTATTTCATCAGCCTTAAAAATCCCCTCTTTTATTGCATCATTAAAAGGAGTTTCTCCAGATTGGTTTTTTTGACTTATGTCTTCCTTCTCAGTATTTATCTTAATTTTTTCCTTATTTTTCTTTCTATCTCTACCCAACTTACCAACTCCGAAATATTATTAATAAAGTATATTACTAATTTAACTCCTTTATTATAAATTCCTTAGTTTTATTATAAACTTCATCATCAGCTTCAGCTATTATAAAGGTTCCATTATCTCTGTAATCTTCTTCAATTATTCTTGCATTCCTATACAGAAAAGATACTATATCACTCTTATCGTAAGGAATCAGGTACTCAGATTTTTTCATTTTATAAGGAAGATTTTCTTCAATTAAATTTAATAGTTCTTCTAAGCCTAATCCTTCTTTTGCACTTATTTCTATGGTTTTATAATTTTTGAATCTTTCCTTTATTTTATTGATTTTATCTTCTCCTGAAATATCTATTTTATTTAATACTAAAATAGTTTCTTTATCTTTGGCACCAAGTTCCTCTAACACTTCAAAAACTGCATCTACCTGTTCAATTGCATCATCTGCAGAAGCATCAACAACATGACATAATAAATCAGAATATATTACTTCTTCTAAGGTAGATTTAAAGGCTTCTACTAAATCGTGAGGAAGCTTACTTACAAAACCAACTGTATCCGTTATAGTAACAGTACCTTTATTATTAAGAACTATGGATCTTGTTGTTGTATCCAAAGTTGCAAATAACATATTAGCTTCAAAAACCTTTTCTTTAGATTGAGTATCTTTTTTTGCTGCTATATCACATAATTTATTTCTTAAAGTTGATTTACCTGCATTTGTATACCCAACTAAAGAAACCCTTGGAATACTTTCCCTAGTTCTCTTCTCACGTTGAACTTCCCTTACCTTTTTAATTTTCTTTAATTCTGAATTTAAATCATAGATAGTTTCTCTAATATGCCTTCTATCAGTTTCAAGTTTCTTTTCACCAGGTCCTTTAGTACCAATACCGCCACCAGTTCTTGATAATATTGTACCAAGACCTTGCAGTCTTGTTAATCTATATTTAAGCTGTGCTAGTTCTACTTGAATTTTTGCTTCTTTACTTCTTGCCCTTCTTGCAAATATTTCAAGAATCAAAGTAGTTCTATCTATTACTTTTGCACCGATAGCCTGCTCTAAATTTCTAACTTGTGAACCTGACAGTTCATCATCAAAAATAATTAGGTTAGCGTGAAGGTTTTGTCTTAAAGAGGCTACTTCTAAAACCTTTCCTTTTCCTATAAAGTAAGCTGGATCTATTTTATTTCTTCCTTGATACACCATATCTAAAACTGGTATATCACAGGCTTTTGCTAATTCTTTTAACTCATTAAGGCTTTCCATAGTATCAGAACCTACTAAAATTGCTTTTTCAATTTCTTCTTCTACTATGTCCCTTGATTTTATGGCATCTTCAATGTAGCTTATTTTATCTAATATATTTATTGCTAAGAGCTCATCTACTAATAGATTTAGCTTTTCTTCATAATCTAAAGCATCATTAGTTATTGCTAAAATTCCATAAGAGCAATCGGTAACCTTTCCATTTTGCACCCCAATTGCTACTATAGCATCTAATTTTAGTTTTATTAGTGCAGATAGGTCTAAGGCAGATAAATTAGAATATCCATTTGGATGGGTATGAATAACCCTCACTCCTGATAATCTTTTTTCCTTTATATCTATCATTGAAATTTCTACAGAGCTAGAGTCACCAATAGCTACAGAAAGGACCTTTCCTTTTCTATCAACTGCTAGGCTTATTTCTCTCTCTATTAATGATGATATTCTTGAAATAATTTCAATAATTTCTCTACTGCAGATTTCATCCTTTGAAATTTTATTTTTATATATTCCCTCAAGCTCGTCTAAAAAGACTTTCTTTATTCCATCAATATTGCCGTATATCATATTTAACACCTCACTTGTATACTATTGACAACTGTCATATAATTTTATACTATAATTACATTGTTGTAAATATGCTAGAATGCTTATGAAGCATAGATTTTAGGAGGAAATACTAATGGATGATAAAAAAAGAAATATCCTTTTTACCGAAGAACAAATCAAGGAAAAGGTAAATGAACTAGGTAAGGTAATAACTGAAGATTATAAGGATAAAAATCTTTATGTACTGCCACTTCTAAGAGGTAGCTTTGTATTTGGTGCTGATTTATTTAAGGCTATTGATTGTAAAGCTCAAGTTGGATTTATGACAACTTCAAGCTATGGCAATGCAGAAGTAAGCAGCGGTACAGTTAAGGTTGTTAACGATATACCAGATAATATTGAAGGGTTAGATGTTTTAATAGTTGACGATATTATAGATACAGGATATACAATGAAGTTTGTTATAGACTATGTAAAGGAAAAAGGAGCTAGATCTGTAAAAACTTGCACCCTATTAGATAAACCTTCTAGAAGAAAGGTTGATTTAAAACCTGATTACTGCTGTTTTGAAATCGAAGATCTATTTGTGGTAGGATATGGCTTAGATTACGAAAATTATTATAGAAACGTACCTTATGTATTTAATTGGGAGAACAATTAGATACAATTTTCAGTTTTCAATTTTCAGTTTTCAATTTTCAGTTTCTAGTAAAAAGTTCACAGGGGTGCCTGTGAACTTTTTTGCTATTTCTTTTAGATTTTCAGTTTATCTGAAAATCATCCTAAACTGAAAACTGATACCTGAAACCTGATAACTGATTAACCTATTTGCTAAATTCTATGGCTGTATTTGGAATCTTTCCTACTACTATTGTTTCTGATATTGGAATTTGACAGCTTATTTCAACTTCTTTGCTATTTAGGGGTATAACTACCCTCATTTTCATACTTACATTTAAATATATTTTATGCCTTGTTTGATTGATTCCTGCACTCTCAAATATTGACTCATAAGTACTGGTTATGTTCCCTATCTGTTCTAAATTTATGTTCACTTTTGGCCCTAAATTGTGAACTGCTAAGTTTTTTGTCATATATCCTAGGGGCACTTCTATTCCCATATTTTCCAGCTCTGCAATTTCATCATTTGCAGCTAGAATTAATCTTGAGGATAAGTAATTTAACTTAACAGTATCTGCCCTTAACAAGGTTATATTCCCTTCGCTGTCTTTTTCTATTGACATAATTTCAGAATAATCAAATTCCCTTGAATATATGCCTAGGGCATTCTCATATATTATATTAGTAGCTTCATTTTTTAACTTTTCCTCAGCTATTTTTATTACTGCTGGAGAAATATTATTATGGAAAAAGTAAATAATGGAATTAAATATTATGCATAGGGAAATAATAATTATAATGAATTTAATATTTTTGACTTTAAAGGGACTTTTACTTGGTTTCCTATAATACTTCATAAACACCTTCAGAGTTATTATTTTATTCTTTATATAAGTATGCTATAATATGCTATATTATTTATTTTACACCATTAAATAAATTAAATTTATAAGGGAGGAAGAAATGGCTAATAAAGAAACTTCTAAAAGGGAAAAAAGCCAAGCTAAAGATATAAAAAATAATAAGAAGAATAAATCGTCTAAACCTAGATATAAGAAAATATTAAAAAATACTTTTTTAGGTATATTAATCTTTATGCTATTATGCGTAGTAGTTCTTGCTGGGTATATATTTGCAATTATCAAAAGCACCCCTGAGCTAGATGTTAATGCTGTATTAAGCTTAAGTGAACCATCAGCTTTATATGATGATGAGGGGAATTTTATAGATAAAATACCTACTGAACAAATTAGAGAAATTATAGATTTTGAGGAAATGCCTCAGCACTTAAAGGATGCTTATGTTGCAATAGAAGACGAACGTTTCTATGAGCATAACGGAGTAGATTTTAAAAGAACCATAGTATCCGCCATAAGATCTGCCATTGCTGTAGTAACAAAGGATGGATATATACAAGGTGGATCCACAATGACTCAACAATTAATTAAAAATACTTTACTAACAAATGAGGTTAAAATAGAAAGAAAAGTAAGGGAAATTTATCTTGCTTTTACCCTTGAAAGTAAACTTTCAAAAGAAGATATACTTAAGGCTTATCTTAACACTATTCCACTAGGCGGAAAAGTTTATGGCGTTGAAGCAGCAGCAGAATATTACTTTGACAAAAGTGCTATAGACTTAACTTTACCTGAAGCTGCGTTTATAGCAGGATTAACGCAGGCACCAAGTGGTTATAGTCCATATGATCCTGATAATATTGAGGACCCGACTCCTTACTTAGATAGAACAAAAACTGTTTTAATGAAAATGAGAGATTTGGGATATATCACTTTAGAACAATATAACGAAGCATATGATTTTGTAGATAAAAACTCTTTTGCCTTTTCGCAAAAACCTGTTAACTACAAGATTAATTACGAATGGTTTGTTTATCCTGCTTTAGACCAAGTTAAAAAGGACTTAATGGCACAATATAAGTACACTGAAGATCAAGTTTATAACCTTTTCTCAAATGGTGGTCTTAGAATTTATACTACTATGAATAGAAAAATGCAAGATAGCACTCAAGCAGTAATAGATAATAGAGATAACTATAATTATATAGATGCTTATTCAAACCCAGAGGTTTTTGATGATAACGGAACGCCAAAACTTCAAGCCTCAGCAACTATATTTGATTATAGAACTGGACAAGTAAAAGCTATGGTAGGAGGAAGAGGTGAACAACCTGCAAGATCTACAAATAGAGCTTACGATACTCTAAGATCTATCGGTTCTGTTACAAAACCAATAACTGTTTATGGCCCAGCTATTGATACAAAAACAATAACAGCTGCAACACCATTAGATGATGCTGGTTTACCTTCATCAATACAAAGTCAATATCCAGGCTGGAACCCAAGCAACTGGAACTTTAAATCTGATGGTATTATTACAGCTAGAGAATCGTTAGCCTTATCTAAAAATATACCAACTATTATAGTTGAAGATAAATTAGGTGTAGAAACAGGAGTATCTTATGGTGAAAAACTTGGGCTTATATATTCAGAAGCCTCTAAAACACTATCAGTAGCTGCACTAGGTGAATTTACATCAGATCCAGCAGATCCCGATGGAGGTAATACTTTTATTTTAGCTTCTGCCTTTGGAGCTTTTGGTAACAATGGATTATATACAGAGCCAATGTTATATACAAAAGTTGAAGATGCTACAGGAAAAGTAATTCTATCTAAGGAACCTAAAGTAACACAAGTATTTACACCACAAACTGCTTTTATTATGAGAGACTTACTAAAAGGACCTTTAACTTTTGATGCTGGATCAGCGAAGTTATATAACATGCCTGTTATAGGAAAAACTGGTACAACTAATTTCAGTACTGATTTCTTATTTGCAGGTCTTACCCCTTACTATTCTGGTTCAGTATGGATAGGTTATGATAACCACGAGGTAGTAGGCGGTCAAAGTTTTAGTTCCTCAGCTGCTAACCTTTGGGGAAAAGTAATGGCACCTATTCATGAGGGCTTAGAATATAAGGATTTTGACGGAAATCCAGGTGGAGTAACAAGTGTATCCGTTTGTTTAGATTCTGGAAAAAGAGCAACTGACCTTTGTGCACGTGATCAAAGGGGTTCAAGAGTGCGTACCGAATTATTTATAGCAGGTACAGAACCTAGCGGCAGCTGTGATGCCCATGTAGAAGTAGAAGTTAATAAAAACAATAATAAACTTGCAACAGATAAAACACCTAAAAACTTAATTGAAAAAAGGGTCTTTATTAAAAAGGAATTTTCATCAAGATTAGCTGATGATGACAAATATATTGTTCCAACTGAAAAAGACGATACAAAATCAGTACTAGGTGAAATAATCGACAACCTAAAGGGTGAATTCAAATTATCCGACTTAGGAATCTCTATAGGCGGAAATGTTGATGAAGCAATAGCAAAGCTTAAAGAAAAGGGAGTTGAGGTTAATATATCCAATCCTGATGCAAACACAAGAACAATAAAAGCCTTATCTAACACTAGTGCAAAAAAGGGAGATACTATTACTATTGAATTAGAAAATTCAGAGGAAGATGTGCCTGCAGGTTCTGACGTAGATCCTGGCTCCAATAATGAGGGTGACAACAACAATAGTGGCAATGATAACGGTGATGGCAACAACCCTGAAAATAACAATTAATATAATTAATAAACTTAAAGACTGTTATATTCATAAAATATAACAGCCTTTTTCATATCTAATTTTTTAATTTTTTATTTCTGAATTTAAATTGATTATTTCTCCAGTATCTGCTCTTACAAATATGGAATATATATTATCTTTCATTGTATCATTTTCACTTCCTACTATAT
>JAAYOT010000110.1 GCA_012520205.1 Clostridiales bacterium | reverse complement strand
GTCTTTCTCTGGTGGGGGAGGACGGATTCGAACCATCGAAACGATAACGTAACAGATTTACAGTCTGCCCCCTTTGGCCACTCGGGAACTCCCCCATTTTATTGGAGCTGGCAATAGGACTCGAACCTACAACCTGCTGATTACAAGTCAGCTGCTCTACCAATTGAGCCATGCCAGCATGTTATTTAATTTTAATGAATTTAATGAATGGTGGGGGAGGACGGATTCGAACCATCGAAACGATAACGTAACAGATTTACAGTCTGCCCCCTTTGGCCACTCGGGAACTCCCCCATAATTAAATTCATTATTTATAATTAATTAAGTAAACTTCCGTCTCTCAACTAACAATAGTTAGTATATATTTAATGTCTTCATATTTCAAGTTTGTTTTTTGCTCTTTTAAAGAAATTAACTTTATCTATTATTTTTTTTCTTCATTTTTCTTCGAATTAATACCAAGAACGATTTTTTATATATTATCTTTAATTTCTTCTAGGTTAACGTAATCTCCTAATATATCTTTAAATTCTTGGTAATTTTCCTTAGACATTCTCTTTTCTATTAACCCAAAACCTTTTATAAGATTTTCATTATTATTTATATCTGAAAAATAATTGTTTACTTTAACAATATCTACTACAGATAGATTTTTTATTAATACATTGAGTTTATCTCTTTTTTCTTGAGGTAGGTTAGCTATATTTGAAAATGTTTCTCCAATTGATTCTGAATTATCTATTAAAAACATCTTCTTTTCCTCAGAATCATCATTTGTTTCTTCATGTTCATTAACTATTACATTATCACTTACTACATCAGTACTCTTTAAGGGTTCCCATATTAATAAAAAATATATGGGTATAGCAGCACTTATTATAACTGTTAAGGAATAAATTATCACTTTTTTCATAAAATTTCATCTCCCTTCATTTAATTAATTTCCATTTCTATTAATTTTATACATATTATAATATTGTTCCGTTGCCTCACATATATTTCATAAGGGGGTGATGTTTTTGAAAAGTAAATTTTTATACGATTCATATAATTCTCATATTGAAATATCAAATTTAATAGAAAATTTTATTAAGAAGAATACTATTATAATCTGTATAGGAACAGATAAATGCATAATAGACTGCTTAGGTCCTTTAGTTGGGTCAATTTTAAAAGAAAGAAATATAGAACTTCCCGTTTATGGAACAATAAAAGACCCAATTCATGCTGCGA
Organism: Clostridiales bacterium; assembly: GCA_012520205.1. GTDB lineage: Bacteria > Bacillota > Clostridia > Clostridiales > Clostridiaceae > Clostridium. Next base: position 28,611 of record JAAYOT010000110.1, on the reverse strand, counting down.
ATATCGATAGAAAATTAAAAGAAATAATGAAAAGTCACCCCGATTCTTTTATAATTGGAATAGACGCTTGTCTTGGAGAACGTGAATCAATAGGTGAAATTCATGTTAGAGACTACCCCATTCATCCTGGAAAAGGTGTGGGAAAGATTTTGCCTGAGGTAGGTAATGTATCTATTGTGGGAATAATTGATAGTAATGAATACTCTAATTTTTTACATGCACATACTGTTAGGCTCAATTTTGTTATGGAAATGGCTAATGTCATCTCTAATGCTATATTAGACTCTTATAACAAATTTAAAGAAAAAAATATTAAAACTTAAAGGACTGTTGCAAAAAAGAAGATTGTGGACAATCTTCTTTTTTGCAATTCACACAGTTCACATTTAAGGATATTTAAACACTGCCTACTATGAACTGATAAAAGGGATGCCTACTTTTAATACTATGTAGCAGCCCCTTTAATATATAATATTTTATATGTGAATATTTAAATTTATACTTTTATTTATTAATAGTACAATTATTCTATTAAGTTAATTTGCCTATCTGAAAAGTCTATATCTATCTTATCTAAATATGATAAAACCTGACCTGTTCCTTCTGCTACTGCTTCTACTGAATTAAAGGCTACATCAGCACTTACTCCAGTTTCATGCTCTATTAGTTTATCTAATCCATTTAATAAAGCTCCTCCACCAGTCATGACAATTCCCTTTTCAATTATATCAGCAGCTAATTCAGGTGGTGTTTTTTCCAAAACTAATTTAACGTTATCAACTATTAATGAAACTGATTCTCTCAATGCTTCATTAATTTCTTCTGATGATATCATAACTTCATCTGGCAGCCCAGTAATTAAATTTCTTCCCTTAACCGTTGCAGTCTCATCTTTTGATCCATTAAATGCTGAGCCTACATTAATCTTTAATTCTTCTGCTGTTTTTTCACCAATCATTATCTTATATTTATTTCTAACATACTTTATTATTGCATCATCAAAAGTATCTCCAGCAACTTTAATTGATGATCTTACAACTACTCCGCCTAAGGAAATTACGGCAATATCAGTTGTTCCTCCTCCGATATCAACAACCATTGATCCGCTAGGCTTAGTAATATCTAATCCTGCTCCAATTGCTGCTGCAAGGGGCTCTTCTATTAAATGTACCTTTTTAGCTCCTGTGTTTCTTGCTGCATCTATTACCGCTCTCTTTTCAACTTCAGTTGCCTGTGAAGGTACACATATCATTACTTTAGGAGCTGCAAATTTACTTTTGCCATAAGCCTTCCTTATAATTTCTTTTAACATTCTTTCAGTTATATCATAATCAGATATAACTCCATCTCTTAATGGCCTAACTGCTATTATATTGCCTGGGGTTCTACCAATCATTTTTCTAGCTTCTTCCCCTACAGCAAGTACCTTATTGTTATTCTTGTTAATTGCAACTACTGAAGGTTCCTTTAAAATAATTCCTTTTCCTTTAGCATAAACTAAAACAGTTGCTGTTCCTAAATCTATGCCTAAATCACTCCTCAGTTTCCAAAACCACATTTATTTTTCACTCCTAATCTCTCTAAGTTAAATAATTTTTCTAATAAAGACCTTTTTACATATTTCATCCTAATTTTTATTATATATGGAATATGGCAAACCTTCAATATATTTGCATTTTTTTGTTATTTCACCGCTTTATATTTCGCCTGGGTAGCTTTTCCACCTCTAATATGGCGCTCAGCTTTATTTAATTCCAAAATAGAATGAGTTTGTTTTGCAATTGCAGGGTTTATTTTTGGAAGTCTTTCTGTCATATCTTTATGTATTGTACTTTTGCTTACCCCAAAAACCTTTGCTGTTTTTCTAATAGTATCTTTGGACTCTATAATATATCTTGCTACTTCTAATACTCTTTCTTCTATATAATCTTTCAAAATTTTTACCTCCTTGGATAAATAATTAATATGCGACCATAAATTTTATTAATTCATCAGCCATTATTTATGGCTGATGAATTTTTTTATTGTTAGTTTAATGTGAAATATGTTGTTGGATCTAAATCTTTACCATTTGAATCAAATACTTGTAAGTTTAAATGTTCACCAAATTCTTCATTGCTAAATACCCTTGAAGTATTTCCAACTGTACCTATAACAGTTTCTTCAGTTACCTTATCTCCAACATTAACCATCGTTTCTTGAGATAAGTTTGAATACTTTGTGTATAGTCCATTTGCATGAGCAATTACTATATATGTTCCATCTTCAACTTTATTTGCAACTTCTTTAACTTCACCTTCAGCTGCAGCCCTAACTTCAGTTCCAACACTAGCTTTTATATCTATTCCTCTAATATTTCTACTGCTTCCATCAGCTAATTTTTGTGGTTTCGGATAGGTATATCCCCTTGAAATTTCACCTTCTAATGGATTATTAAATACAACTTCATAATTTGTTCCCGCAGAAACATTTAAATCTTCTTCTAAAGCTAATTCTTCATCAGTGTTTTCTGATAACTCTTCATTTGATTCATTTTCAACTCTTTCAGCATTTTGTTTTTGAATCTCTGAAGTAGTTTTATCTTCAATATTTAAACTGAATTCATCCTCAACACTAGAAGCTTCATTTAAAGCATTATTTCTTCTAACGGTAACAACAGTAACTGTTGCAATAATACACAAACAAAGGAATAGTACTAAATAAAAGCCCTCCTTTCTAAAGAAGTTTTTTATTTTGTCTTTTTTTATTTGGTCCATATCAACACCTCCTTTTTGTATTCTTGCCCTTTATTACAAATTAATTCAATTGAGAAAAAAATTGTTTTCGGCAATTTTCTACAAGATTTAACAACGAAAATGCTAATTAAATTTTTAACGATTGCATTTTAATTCTTGTCCAAATATGAAAAATTATTCATAAATTGATATATTTATTTTTTCAATTTGTATCATTAATAATTTTGGATATTATTTAATTACTCCAATAAAAAAAGGAACTGCTAAATAACAGTTCCATTTTGAATTAATCTATATGAAATTTTATTCCCTTTTTTACTCCACTTGTTTATTCTACTTGAAAATTTCTTAAGCTCTTAATTAAATTTCAGTCCTTTTATATCTACTCCAGTGTAATAATGTTTAAGTATTTCATCATAACTCTTTCCTTCCCCAGCCATTACATTTGCACCCCATTGGCTCATTCCAACTCCATGGCCATATCCTCTACAATTAAACACTACTTCATCAGCTGTTATTGAAATTTCAAAATTTGTTGAACTTAATCCAAAGGCTAATCTAAATTCTAATCCCTTAACAACTTTTTTTCCAAATCTTATTTCCTTTACTCCACCAGCTTCACTTCTGCTTAATACTTCTATGTCATTGCTTATATTACTTGCATCTAAAGCAGCCTCTGGATATTTTTCATTTATTTTGGTTACAAATTCATTAATATTAAAAGAAAATTCCGTCTTGTATTTTGGGGCTATTTCTTCTCCCTTGCTTTCTTTTGATACTAGGTATGGTATATCTCCTGAAAATACATCTATTGCATTTTCTGTCATTCCAGAACTTGTAGAGAAAAATTGAGGGTATTTTACTAATTCCTTATTATAAGTTAGAACTTGTCCCTTAGTTTCATCCACAGCAGTTGAAATCTTATTCCAATATTCCTCACCAGCTTCTTTCCATTTTTCTATTCTTTTTTCCTTATCAATATATACCTGACAGTGGGTTGTATCACATACAATTCCTCCCTTTGCATTAGGACAGGGATTTAAAATTTTAGCTGCTACAAAGGTTCTAGCTGCTACAGCCTGTGCTTTTAATGCCTCCATATTAAAGCTTACTGGCATTTCCCCTGAAACAACACTCTTAACGTATTCCTCCAAAGGTACTTCTTTTACTTCATTGCTTTCTGTAATATACACCTTTACTATTTCATTTCCTTCTAATGTAATAAAATTGCTTTCTTCTGATTTTTCATTTTCCTCTTCTTGAATATTCTTTGCATTTGCAGCTATATCTGCAGGCTTAATTATAAAAATTGGAATTATAATCATAAACATTAATACTAATGTACTAAAGACTACGAGAGATGCTAAATTTTCATTAATATTAAATTTCTTTTTCATAATATTCTCCTTAAGGTAATTTTCTTTTTTACTTTTTAGCTACAATTAATTATATTCATTTTTTTCTTTATTATACTTTATTTTCCTAATTTTATGTAAAGCAGCTTTAAAATAAAAAACTTAGATTTAATCTAAGTTTTTTATTATATGGATATATTTAATTATTAATCCTATAAATATTAGCGCCCAGTTTTCTAAACTTTTCTTCTATATCCACATAACCTCTATCTATATGATATATATCACTTATTTCAGTTTTACCTTTTGCAACAAGACCTGCCAGTATCATTGCTGCACCGGCCCTTAAATCTGTGGCTTTAACTTCACAACCCGTTAATGAATCAACACCTTCTATAATTGCAGTTCTACCATCTATCTTTATATTAGCACCCATTCTCACCAATTCTGCTACATGCATAAATCTATTTTCAAATACTGTTTCTGTTACTATACTTGAACCCCTTATAACAGATAATAAAGTCATAATCTGAGCCTGCATATCAGTTGGAAATCCTGGATAAGGCATAGTCTTTATATCTACAGGGTTTTTAGGCCCTGTTCCATCAACTAAAATTCTATTTTCTCCTGCATTTTGGAACTTAACTCCACATTCCTTTAATTTTTCTATTGTAGGCCTTAGATGTTCTTCATTAGCCCCATTAATTGTTATCTTACTATTAGTTATTGCTGCTGCAACCATAAATGTTCCTGCTTCTACCCTGTCATAAATGGCCTTATAAGTAACTCCCTTTAAAGATGTTACGCCTTCAATTGTTATTTTTCCTGTACCAGCGCCATATATTTTAGCTCCCATTGAATTTAAAAAATTTGCTAAATCCCATATTTCAGGCTCCTCAGCAGCATTTTCTATTATTGTAGTTCCTTCTGCAAAAACAGAAGCCATTAAAATATTTTCAGTTGCTCCTACAGATGGAAAATCCAAATATATTCTATTACCTATTAATTTTTTAGCCTTTGCTTCTACAAAACCATGTCCAATTTCTATTTCTGCACCTAAAAGTCTAAATCCCTTTAAGTGTAAATCTATTGGGCGTGTACCTATATTGCATCCTCCAGGCATAGAAATTTTGCATTTTCCAAACCTTGATAACATAGGTCCCATAATTAAAAAAGATGCCCTCATCTTTCTTATTAATTCGCTATTCATATCAATTAATTGAAGATTACTGGTATTTATTTTTAAATCTCCATCTATATTTTTTTTAATGGAACAATTCATTTCTGATAATAAGTCAGTTAATACTATTACATCCTCTAAATCTGGTGCATTCTTTATAGTAATATCATTATTACTTAAAATACAAGCTACTATTATCGGTAAAATGGAATTTTTAGCTAAGCTTATATTTACTTCTCCTCTTAGTTTATTACCACCCTCAACTATAATTTTTTCCATATTGTCCTCCACAATGAATTATTAGTATGTTACGAATATAACTGGTGTTCCTATGATTAAATATTCTCCTGTATCATATTGCATATAGCCAATGTTAATTTTAGTATTATCTTTTAATATTCCCTTTCCAATAATGCCATTTTCTACTTCTAAAAACTCTTTATCCACTATATAATTTTTTATAATTTCCTTTGTTTCATCTTTCTCTTCTTCTATTATTTTTAGCTTTATAAAGTCAAAATATTTCACTTTTTCTTTTTTAATATTTATAATTTCTGCCAATATATTTCTTATTTCCAGAACTTCAATATTTTCATTATTATTAAAATAATCGATTCTAATATAGCTTGTATCATTTTTGCTCCAAAAGACTGCTTTCACTTCTTTCAGATCATCATTATATTCAATACTGTTATTTGTTAATTTTATATTTTCTCCAAAAGTTTCTATAAACTTATTTTTTATAAAATCATATTCTTTATTAATATTCTTTTTTGTGCTATATTCTACTCTAACTCCGTTTTCTATAAAATTATTTATTTCTATTAGGTCAGTTGTTAATAAATTAAATGAGTCCAAATTTTTCTCCTGATTTGGCATTGCTCCAATAATAAAAAAAGAAATTAAAATAGAAGAAATTACAAGGAATAATTTTTTCATTCTACTTACCTGCCTTTCTTTTTTAATTATTGTCCTATTAATTTTTTTTATTCAATAAATGCAGCTATAATATAATATATTTAATTAGTTGAAAATTGTGAATAAATGTCAGAAATCAATTAACTCTTAAAAGTTTCGGATGAATTTCAGCAAGACTGAAATTCTAAAAACAAAAAATGCGAGCCACTCATGACTCGCATTTTTTAATATTTATAATGATTATAATTCAGCAAAGCTGAATTATTTCCTCAACTGAAACCTGAAAACTAAAATCTGAAAACTGATTCCCACTCCGCACTCCAAACTCCAAACTCCAAACTCCAAACTCCAAACTCCAAACTCCACACTAGCTGCTACTTGCACTAAGTCTTGCCTTTGCTCTAGCAAGAGATCTCTTCGCTCTTTCTATATCCACATTAGTTTTCTTTTCAATTCTTTCTTCTGCTCTCTTCTTAGAGTTTTCTGCCCTCGTTACATCTATTTCAGATGATTTTTCAAAGGAATCACAACAGAATTTCAAAACATTATCCTTGAAATATATTATTCCATAGGATGTAAAAAACTTTTCGCTTTTTTCTCCATTTTTTAGAACTGTTGTTGTTGGAATTGTGCTAATTATTGTAGGCATATGATTTGCCTGAAATTCAATTTCTCCATCTTCTGAAACTGTTTTTAAGCTTTTTATATCTGCTACAAAGGGCTCTTTTCCAGGAGATATAATATTTACAATAAAAGTATTACTCATTGTTTTTCATCTCCTATCCTAGATTTTTAGCTTTTTCAATAGCTTCATCTATTGTACCAACGAATAAGAATGCTGATTCTGGTAAGTCATCATATTTACCTTCAATAATTTCCTTAAATCCTCTCACTGTTTCTTCTACAGAAATAAACTTACCCTTCATTCCTGTAAATTGTTCAGCAACTGTAAAAGGTTGTGATAAGAATCTTTGAACCCTTCTTGCTCTTGCAACTACCTTTTTATCTTCTTCTCCTAGTTCATCTACTCCTAAGATAGCAATTATATCTTGAAGTTCTTTATATCTTTCAAGAATATTTCTTACTTCCATTGCAACTTCATAGTGTTCTTGACCAACTATTCTTGGATCTAGAACCCTTGAGCTTGATTCTAATGGATCAACTGCTGGGTAAATCCCTAGTTCCGCTATACTCCTTGATAATACCGTAGTTGCATCAAGGTGAGTAAAGGTTGTTGCTGGGGCTGGGTCTGTAAGGTCATCAGCTGGAACATAAACAGCTTGTACTGAAGTAATTGAACCGCTTTGTGTTGAAGTTATTCTTTCTTGAAGGGCCCCCATTTCTGTTGCTAGGGTTGGTTGATATCCAACTGCTGAAGGTATTCTTCCAAGAAGGGCTGAAACTTCTGACCCTGCTTGAGTAAATCTAAATATATTATCTATAAATAGTAATACATCCTGGCCCTTATCTCTAAAGTACTCAGCCATTGTTAAACCAGTAAGGGCAACTCTCATTCTTGCTCCTGGTGACTCATTCATCTGTCCAAATACTAGAGCTGTATTATCAATTACTCCTGATTCCTTCATTTCATAATAAAGGTCATTTCCTTCTCTTGATCTTTCACCCACTCCTGTAAATACAGAAAGACCTCCAAGTTCTTTTGCCACATTATTAATAAGCTCTTGTATTAATACAGTTTTACCAACTCCTGCACCACCAAAAAGACCTATTTTACCACCCTTTTGGTAAGGTGCAAGCAAATCTATTACCTTTATTCCTGTTACTAATATTTCTGGCTCTAATGATTGTTCTTGAAAGCTTGGTGCCGGTCTATGAATTGGATATTTTTCTTTTGCTGCAAATTCACCTTCATTATCAATAGGTTTTCCTAAAACATTAAATACCCTTCCTAAAACTTCTTCTCCTACTGGTACAGTTATGCAATTCCCTGTATCTACAGCATTCATTCCTCTTCTTAATCCATCAGTTGATTCCATAGCTATAGTTCTAACTATATCGTCTCCGATATGTTGTTCTACTTCAACTGATAACTCTCTATCTTCCATATCTATTCTAATTTCGTTATATATATTAGGTAAAGCATCTGAATCAAATTTTATATCTACCACTGGTCCAATTACTTGAACTACTTTTCCTACTTTTTGAGACATAGTAATTCCTCCTTACTATTTTAGTGCTTCCGCTCCTCCTACAATTTCTGATATTTCCTGTGTTATCATTCCCTGTCTTATTCTGTTATAATTAGTATTTAATGATTTTAATATCTCTTCTGCATTATCTGTTGAAGAATCCATAGTTTTCATTCTTGCATTGTGTTCACTTGCTTTAGAGTGAAGCATGACTCTTCTTATTTTACTTTTCAAGTAAGAATCTAAACTAGAGCTTAATACATTTTTTAAATTTGGCTCAATAATTAGCTCCTCTGCTTCCTCTTTTTCTATATCAACAGGGAAGATTTTTTCTATTTTTATTTCTTGGGAAATGGCGGAACTATACTCTGTATAAACTATATTAACCTCTGATACTTCTTTACTTTTAAACATAAATAAAGCCTCATCATATATAGCTCTTACTTCCTTACTTGTTGGTATATCCGGCAATTCAATATATTCTTTATAGGCTTTTAACCCCACCTTTCTCATATACTGAATCCCTCTTAATCCTGCAACAATAAATTTTGCTGAATCTTTATCTTCAATAGAATCATTTAAAGTATTTACTATGTTACTATTGAAGCCTCCGCAAAATCCTGCATCAGAAGTTATAACTATATATAGTTTACTATCTGTTAAGTTCTTAGAAAGGTTATTTAGAAAGGGACTTTCATAATCTTCTGGAAGAGAAGCTACTATTTTTTTTAATATCTCTTTTGACAGATTATAATAATCTTCATTTTTATTTAGTTCTTCCCTTACTTTTCTAAGTTTAGAGGTAGCCACTACATTCATTGCTTTTGTTATCTTCCTTGTATTCTCAACTGACTTTATTCTTCTTTTAATTTCTATAAGTCCTGCTGCTCCCAAGGTTTCACCTCCTAAAGAATTGCATAGCTATATGCTATGCATCTTGTAAGAATATTTTTTTAAATTCTATTATTGATTTTTCTAATTCTAATTTTATTTCATCCCTTAATACTTTTTCATTTCTTATTTTCTTTAGTAAATCTCTGTAATATGTGTCTAGGTATTCTAAGAATTCCCTTTCGAATTTCTTAATTGCAGCTACTTTAATATCAGATAAGAAGTTATTAACTGCTGCATATAATATAATTACTTGTTTTTCTACCGGCATCGGTTCATATTGGTTCTGCTTTAACACTTCAACAAGTCTCTTACCTTTTTCTAATCTTTTTTTAGAATCCTTATCTAAGTCTGAACCAAATTGTGCAAAGGCTTCTAGCTCTCTATACTGAGCAAGTTCTAGTCTTAGTGTACCGGATACCTGTTTCATAGCCTTTATTTGGGCATTTCCTCCAACTCTTGATACGGAAATACCAGCATTTACTGCAGGTCTTTGTCCTGATCTAAATAAGTCTGCTTCTAAAAATATTTGCCCATCTGTTATTGAAATTACATTAGTTGGTATATATGCCGTAACATCTCCTGCTAAGGTTTCTATTATAGGAAGGGCTGTTAAGGATCCCCCACCATTTTCTTCTGAAAGTTTCGCCGCTCTTTCTAAAAGTCTTGAATGAATATAAAAAACATCCCCTGGATATGCCTCTCTGCCTGGTGGTCTTCTAAGTAATAATGACATTGTTCTATAAGCCACTGCATGTTTAGATAAATCGTCATATATTATAAGAACATCTTTTCCATCATGCATAAAATATTCGCCCATACTACATCCTGCATAAGGTGCTAAGTATTGTAGAGGTGCAGATTCCGACGCTGTACCACTTACTATTATTGAGTAATCTAGTGCACCAGCCTTGTCTAAAGTATTTACTATATGTGCAACTGTTGATTGTTTTTGGCCTATGGCCACATATATACAAATTACATCTTTACCTTTTTGATTTATTATAGTATCTATTGCAATTGCAGTTTTACCTGTTTGCCTGTCACCTATAATAAGTTCTCTTTGTCCCTTACCAATAGGTATCATGGAATCAATTGCCTTTATACCTGTTTGTAGGGGCTCATTTACTGAACTTCTATCTATAATACTAGGTGCAGGTACCTCTATAGGCCTGTAACCATAATTATTTATTGGTCCCTTTCCATCTATAGGTTCTCCTAGTGAATTTACAACCCTTCCAAGTAGTCCTTCTCCTACAGGAACTTCTACAATTTTGTTGCTTCTTTTTACTATGTCTCCTTCTCTTATTCCTTCATCAGGTCCAAGTAAAACACAGCCTACATTATCTAGTTCTAAGTTTAGTGCCATTCCGTAAACATTGTTAGGAAATTCTAATAGTTCCCCATACATGCAATCCTCTAATCCATAAACCCTTGCTATTCCATCACCAACTTGAATAATAGTTCCTGAATCTACTGTTTCAACCTTTTCTTCATATCTTTCTATTTCTTGTTTAATTATGGAAGTAATCTCTTCAGGATTAATATGCATATCCTCACCTCTATTCTGTTCTTGTAATTAATTGCTTCATTCTATCCAATTTAGATTTAACTGTTCCGTCAATAACATCATTACCTATTCTTAAATAAATTCCACCTAAGATTGTAGGATCGATTATTTCTTCTAATATAATTATCTTATTATATTTTTTTTCTAATTTAGCCACTAAGGTATTTCTTTCTTCATCAGTAAGAGGGACAGTTGTTTTTACAATTCCTTTAATTGTATTTTTTCTTTCTAAATAAATTTTTTCTAATTGTACAATTTTTTCTTTTAAAAAAAGTATTCTGTCTTTATCAATTAATATTAATAAAAATGATAATAATTCTTCATCTATTTTCCCCTTGAATATGCTTGTAAAAGTCTTCTTCTTCTCTTTTGTACTTATTTGTGGATGCTTAATAACTTCTTTAAGTTCCTCATTATCTTCTAAAAGTTTATTCACATCTTTAAGTTCTTGAATATACTTGTCAATATTACCTTTTCTTTCTATTATTTCATAAAGGGCTAAAGCATATCTACGGTCTAAATATTCATACATTATGAATTACCTACCTTTTTGATAAAATCATCTATTATTTCTCTATTCTTTTCTTCATCGATATTCTTTTCTATAATTTTTTTAGATAATTCTATAGCTAAGTCAACAACTTGTGTTTTTAAATGAGCTTCTGCCTTTTCTTTTTCTCTAACAATTTCTTTTCTAGCTCTTGATATTATTATTTTAGCTTCTTCATTAGCTTCTTCTATTATTTCATTATAAATTTTATCAGCTTTTGCTTTTTCCTTTTGAGTTATTAATTTTCCTTCTTCTCTAGCCTTTTTTAAGATTTTTTCATTCTCTATAGCAAGTATTCTAGCCTTTGTAATTTCTTCTTCAGCACTATCTAATTTTTCATTTATTAAATCTTGTCTTTCTTCAATAATTGCTTCAATTTTTTTAAAGAAAAACTTTTTAAGTACTAAATACAGAACTACAAAGTTCATTATTGTTGCTATAAGGATGCTTGGATTTACTGACATTATCATGTCTAACAGCTCCCTCCTAAATCATTAGTTTTTTTATTATTTAATACCTACGAATATTAAAAGTATTGAAACTAGCAAACCATAAATAGCTGTTGCTTCTGCAAAGGCTGATCCAAGCATTAAGGCTGTAGTTATTTTACCACTAGCTTCCGGTTGTCTTGCTATTCCTTCCACCGCTTTTCCTGTTGCATTACCTATTCCAATTGCAGCTCCTATACCTACTAATACTGCTATAGCTGCTCCAAGTGCTCTCATTTCCATAATAAATTCCTCCTCTTAATAATATAATTTTTCTTTAATGTTCTTCTTCTGGATTTGAATGTTCAGCTGTTATTTTAATGTTTATCATTGTAAGCATAACAAAAATAATTGTTTGGATTGCTCCATCAAATATATCAAAGTATGCATGCAATGGTACTGGTATTACCAGCTGGGCAAAAAAGCCTATGCTGTGTAAAGCTTCATAACATAGTTCTACTAAAAATGTAGCTGCTAGTATATTACCAAATAATCTTAATGCTAATGATAAGGGAAGCATTATTCTCTCTAATATATTTATTGGCGTAACAATCCATACTGGCTGTGTATAAGCAGCAAAATATTTTTTTATACCATGTTTCTTTATTGGGTAATATTGAACCATAAAGAATGTTATTAAACCTAAGCCTATAGTTACACTAAAATTTTTAGTTGGTATAGGCAGGCCTGTTAATCCCATAAGATTCATGATTAACAGGAAAATAAATAATGTTCCTATAAATGGTACTAACTCTATATTTTTTTCTCCCATATTTTCAACTAATATATTTTTTAGTTTTTCATAGAACAGTTCTACTGTAGCTTGCTTTTTATCCGGTTTAATTTTTAAATCTCTGGTTGTACACAAAGCAATTGCAATTATAAACAACATGATGATCCACTGCATAACTATTTCTGGAACAATGTCTATAGTTATAGGACCAAGGGAAAATGACCAAATAGGTTCTAGCTGTTCCAATTAAATCTCCTCCTTCCATTTTTTAATCCAATATATTGTTTGAAAGATAAAATGAATGGTATAGCCTAAGATATAAGCTATAAGATTCATAAGATTATTTAAAAAAGGGATTGCAAGAATAACTATAATTAATATTCTCAATACATAACTAATAACTAGAAGGAAGCTTTTATTATTTTTTAAAGTATATTCTAATAAAAAGCCACTAGCTATTGCATTTATCAAAGATATTATGTCTCCAAATAAGAAAATAATTGAAAACTTTATATTCACTGCTTTAGATAGTATAACTGCAAGGATTAATCCCCCTAATAAATCATACTTTATCATTATTTTTAATAAGCTTTTCATTTCCTTACTCACTATCTACACCCCATTCAACTTCTGTTATTATAGTCCTATAAAAAAATTATTGAAAACTCTATTTGGGTTCATTTTTATTTATATTATTGATTTTTTCCTTGTTTCTACTAATTTAAGTTAGCTTTTCATATTTCTTATCGAAATTTCACCATTTCTCTAATTTTGATTCAGAACTTAAAAGATATAAGATTCCTTATTCATTTTTCGAATTTTCAAAAATTTTTTTCTTCTAAAAATCTCTACTAAAAAAAACCCCCCTAAGGAGATTTTTTCTATTTTAAGAATTTTATTATTTTATAAATTCTTCTATTTTTAATTTTCTAATATTAAAATAGTTTTCTATTATATCTGCTATTCTTTTTGATGCAAAGCCATCCCCATAAGGATTTGCTGCCCTGCTCATTTTTAAATATTCATCTTCATTATTTATTAATTTATTTGCTTCATGGACTATTTTTTCAACATCTGTTCCAACAAGTTTTACTGTTCCATATTCTACCGCCTCTGGTCTTTCAGTAACATCTCTTAAAACTAATACTGGCTTTCCTAAATGAGGTGCTTCTTCTTGAAGTCCACCTGAATCTGTCATTACCATATAACATTTATTCATTAAATTATGTGTTGCATTAGTATCAAGAGGATCTAATAAATGAATTCTTTCATTATTTCCCAACTTTGCATAAACAGTGTCTCTTACAATAGGGTTTAAATGAACTAGATATATTAGTTCAACATCTTTATTTTCTTTTACAATCCTATCTAGGGCTTGGCATATATTATTAATTCCTTCTCCCCAGTTTTCTCTTCTGTGGGCAGTTATTAGTATAACCTTTTTATTTATATAATCTATACTATTTAGTATATCAATATTAAATTTAAAGTCAAATTTGACAGTATGCTGCATAGCATCAATAACAGTATTACCTGTTATGTATATATCTTTTTCATTTATTCCTTCTCTTAAAAGATTTTCTTTTGAATTCTTAGTAGGGGCAAAATGTAAGTCAGCTAATGAACCAGTTAATTTTCTATTCATTTCTTCAGGAAATGGAAAATACTTATTATGTGTTCTAAGTCCTGCCTCAACATGACCAACCTTAATTTGTTGGTAAAAAGCTGCTAAAGCACCAGAAAAAGTTGTAGTTGTATCTCCATGAACTAGTACCATATCTGGCTTTTCCTTTGAAAATATTTCTTCTAATCCCTCTAATACCCTATTTGTTATTCCTGTTAATGTTTGTTTGCTTTTCATTATATTTAAATCGAAATCGGGTTCTATATCAAAATAATCTAATACTTGGTCTAACATTTCTCTATGTTGTGCAGTAACACATACTTTTGATACTATTCCTTCTCTTTTCTCTAGTTCCTTAACTAAAGGAGCCATTTTTATTGCTTCTGGTCTAGTACCAAAGATAGTTATTATCTTTTTCTTTTCCAACTTTTTTCCTCCTAATATTACCTTTTAATATTTAAATCATTTTATGCATTATTGTTGTGTTTATGTAAATATATTCTATTTAATTATACTACCAACTTTAACAATTCACAATTCAAAATGCAAAATGCAAAATTATGGATGAGTTTCAGACAAGCTGAAACTCTATAAAATAAAAAAAGAAGATTGCTATGCAATCTCCTCCTTAATTGTAAACTGTGAATTGTGAACTATTTTGTTCCAAATAGTCTATCTCCAGCATCTCCTAGACCTGGTACAATATATCCATTTTCGTTTAATTTTTCATCTATTTCAGCTAGATAAATATCTACATCTGGATGTTGTTCTTGAACGTATTTAATTCCTTCTGGAGCTCCAACTAAACACATAAGTCTAAGGTTCTTAGCTCCTCTTTTCTTTAACATTGTTAAAGCATCTGCTGAGGATCCCCCTGTTGCAAGCATTGGATCTACTACTATAACATCTCTTTCTGCTATATCTTGAGGTAATTTGCAGAAATATTCTACTGGTTGAAGTGTTTCTTCATTTCTATATAAACCTACGTGTCCTACCTTTGCTGCAGGTATAAGTCTTAGCATACCATCTACCATTCCAAGTCCTGCTCTTAATATAGGAACTATAGCTACTTTTTTTCCTGATAACATATGACATTTTGCTTTGCAAATCGGAGTTTCAATTTCTACTTCTTCTGTACTTAAATTTCTAGTTACTTCGTATGCCATAAGCATTGATACTTCTTCAACTAATTCTCTAAAATCCTTTGAACCTGTATCCTTACTTCTTATTATCGCTAACTTATGTGATATTAATGGGTGTTTAATTTCTGTTACTTTACTCATTTTATCCTCCTAAATTTATATAATTAATATTTAATAATTACAAATTATTAATTAATATTAATCTTTTTGCAATTAAATATTCGGAATTAAAACTGTTAATCTTTATAATCTAAATTTTTACTTCAGACAAAATCCTTAACTTTTTACCTGTTACCTAGTTTTACTTATTGTACTTCTTTTCAATTTCTGTTATTTTATCAATTCTATTTTGATGCCTTTCACCTTGGAATTTAGTATTTAAAAAGGTATTAACTATATCTAAAGCTAATCCTTCTCCAACAACTCTTTGGCCTAAAGTTAATATATTTGCATTGTTATGTTCTCTAGTTGCATGAGCGCTAAAAGTATCTGAACATAATGCAGCTCTTATACCTGGAACTTTATTTGCAGCAATTCCTATTCCTATTCCTGTACCGCATATTAAAATTCCAAAGTCAAATTCTTTTCTTGCAACTGCTTCTGCTACTGGAAGAGCGTAATCTGGATAATCACAAGATTCTGTTGAATTACTTCCAAAATCTTTTATTTCATAGCCTTCTGTTGTCAAAAACTTCTTTATTGCTTCTTTTAACTCAAATCCACCATGATCTGAACCTAACGCTATTTTCATAAAATAACCTCCTAAAATTTATAGTGTCTAAACTTGAAAAAAAGAGAAAGGTTTCCCCTCCCTCTCCCTCTACACTTCTATTATGTCAAACCCTGCTGCTTTATTCAATCTATTCATTATAGCTATGCCTACGCCCTTTTCTTCAAAAGATTGACATAGTATTAAATCTGCTCCTAAATCATCAGCAGTTCTTAATGATTCAAAAAGATTTCTAGCTATTTCTTCAAGTTTTTTTTCACTTCCTAAAGAAATTACTTTGCCTTTATTAAATTTATTTCTTAATTCATCAGTAGTTAAGATTACTACTTCTTTTTTAATATCTATATAATTCTCCACTATTTCTTGAATTTTTTCAATAGTTTTTTCTTTATTTCCTTTAATTATTTTTACTTTTGCCTTAGGAGCATAGTGCCTATATTTCATTCCAGGTGCCCTTGGCTTTAAATCTTCCCTTGGTTTACCCATAATTGCTCTATCTATTTCTATTTTTGAATTTACCTCTTTTAGCATTTCCAGTGTTATTCCCCCTGGCCTTAAAACGACTGGAGGATTAGTAGTACAGTCAACTATTGTTGATTCTACCCCTACTTCACTTTTCTCTCCACCTAATATGTAATCTACTCTTCCATCTAAATCTTCAACACATCTTTCTAAATCAGTTGGACTTGGTCTTCCAGATATGTTTGCAGATGGAGCTGCTATCGGCTTTTTAGATAAGTCAATTAACTTTAAGGCAATATGACTATTAGGCATTCTTATACCTATAGTATCAAGGTTTGCACTTGTTGTACAGGGAATAATATCCCTCTTTTTTAATATTATTGTTAATGGACCCGGCCAGAATTTATCTATAAGTTTCTTTGCAACTTCTGGTACTTCCTTTACTAAAGGACTTATATCTTTATTAGCAACATGAACTATAAGGGGATTATCCTGAGGTCTTCCCTTTGCCTTAAATATTTTTTTAACTGCTTCTTCATCTAAAGCATTAGCACCTAATCCATAGACAGTTTCTGTTGGAAAAGCAACAATTCCACCATTATTTATTATTCTTGCAGCTTCTTGTATCTTTTCAATATCTTTATTTACATCTTTAATAATAGCTACCCTTGTTTCCAAAAGTTTACCCTCTTTCTTCTATAATTCTATCTGCCCCCTGGCTATTTTTATGTTTTCTATAGCTGAGGCTGTGTACTGTGCTTTTACACAACTTCTAAAAATTTCATCAAGCAGGTTATATTTTTTAAGAGCACCCCATTTAATTACTTGAAAATAGTATATTTCCTCTGGTCTATTTTTTTTAATTTTTATGTACAAATTAGAAGCTTCTGGATACTTTTTCATAAATGTCTTAGTTATTGGTCTTAAATATGTATTTCTAAACTTTGATGTTGTTACTAATACTATCCCCATATCTTCATCAAATTTATTTGTATGCACCAATACGACTTTATCACAAAGTATTATTGATTCTTTTCCAAATAAACCACTTTTAAATCTGAGTTTATTATTTTTCACTGAAAATTTTAATTTATGATAGTTAATCTTTGAGATACAAGAAAGAATTATCAAGGTTTCTAAGAAGTATAAGTAAATTGTTATAAATAGAGATTTTACTTGAGATATTAAGAGTATTAAAGGCAACGATATAAATAATATGAACATCAATATAAAAAATCTTTTTATATTTTTCTGTTCTTTTTTTAACGCTTTATTTATTTTCATATTATATTTACCTGTTTTAAAAGCCTCACATAATAATGTAAGGCTTTTAAATTAAATCGAGCTTGAATTACCCATTAATTTCATTTTTTCTGCTTGATCTGCAGTTATCAATGCATTTATTACTTCATCAATATCTCCATCTAAGTATGCTTCTAACTTATAAAGAGTTAATCCTATTCTATGATCTGTTACTCTTCCTTGTGGATAATTATAAGTTCTTATTCTTTCACTTCTATCTCCTGAACCTACTTGACTCTTTCTGTCTTCTGCAATTCCAGCACTTCTTTCAGCTTCTGCTGCTTCATAAAGTCTGGCTCTTAAAATTTGTAAAGCTTTTTCTTTATTTTTTATTTGAGATTTTCCGTCTTGGCATGAAACTACTATACCTGATGGGAAGTGAGTAACTCTTACAGCTGAATCTGTAGTATTAACACTTTGACCACCGTTTCCGGAAGATCTAAACACATCAATTCTTATGTCTTTTTCATTGATTTCTATATCAACTTCATCTACTTCTGGAAGAACTGCAACTGTTGCAGTAGATGTATGAATTCTTCCACTTGATTCTGTATCAGGAACTCTTTGTACTCTATGAACTCCACTTTCATATTTTAGTTTTGAGTATGCACCGTGACCCTTAACCATAAATACTACTTCTTTAAATCCACCAATATCTGTTTCATTAGAATGCATTAATTCAACAGTCCATCTTTGCTTTTCTGCATATCTTGTGTACATTCTGAAAAGATTAGCTGCAAATAGGGCTGCCTCATCACCACCTGCACCCCCTCTGATTTCAACA
Source organism: Clostridiales bacterium (assembly GCA_012520205.1). Lineage (GTDB taxonomy): Bacteria > Bacillota > Clostridia > Clostridiales > Clostridiaceae > Clostridium. Next base: position 9,997 of record JAAYOT010000110.1, on the reverse strand, counting down.
AATACGTTTTTGTCATCATTAGGGTCTTTAGGTAATAGAAGTATTTGAATTTCACTTTCTAATTCTTCTTTTCTTTCTGTTAATGAGGATATTTCTTCGGAAATCATATCTCTCATATCTTTATCGCTTTCTTCAGCTAACATTTCTTTATTTGCTTCTAACTCTTCTATAACATTTTTATATTCTCTGTAAGCATTAACTATAACTTCTAAATCAGCGTGCTCCTTACAAAGCTTTCTCCACTCTTTTTGATTAGCCATAATTGCAGGGTCTGATATTTTAACTGATAATTCATCATATTTATTTTCTGTAAAAGCTAATTTATCTAATAACATATTATCACTCCGTACTAATTTTTTTAACATCTATTAATTATATCACAATTACTAGAATTCTATCAATATCTAAAGTATCCCAACACTACCCTATCTAAACCTGCTAGATCTTTTACTACTTTTATATTATTAAAACCATTATCCTCTAATAATTTACTTACTGCTTCACCTTGATCATACCCTATTTCAAAAGCTATTAGTGCATTTTCCTTTAAAACTTTTTTGCTTTCTTCAATTATTCTTCTATAGAAAACTAAACCATCTTCCCCTCCATCTAAAGCTGTGTGAGGTTCATAATCTTTAACATCTTTCATTAAGGTATTTATTTCTTCTTCTTTTATATAAGGAGGATTAGAAACCAATATATGGTATTTTTTATTTTCTTTGATAACTTCTTTTAGTAAATCACTTTTTATAAATTTAACTCTATCATCTAACTTATGTTTAGCTATATTTTTCTTTGTTATTTCTTCAGGAATTGGGTAAAAATCAATTTCATCAACCTTTATGTTTTTTCTATAATGAGCTAGTGATATACCAATAGCACCACTTCCTGAACAAAGATCACAAACTTCTAATTCTTCTTCATCTTTAATTAACTTTAAGACTTCCTCTACTAATATTTCCGTATCATTTCTTGGAATTAAAACTCCTTCTTTTATAATAAAGTCTAATCCCATAAATTCAGTTTCACCAAGGATATATTTTAAGGGCATTTTATTGGCTCTTTTTTCAATAAACTCTAGGAACTTCTCTTCATTTTTTATGGATACATTAACATCTCTGTTAGTCATTATATACAATTTATCTCTTTTTAAAACATGAGCTAAAATTAATTGTGTATCTAACCTGTAGGTTTCAATGTCTTTTTCTTTTAACATAGAACTTCCTATGTTTATTAATTCTCCTATTGTTTTTTCTTTTGGTTTTATTCCTTCAGCTTTCATAAGCGCTTTTATTGCCACCTCAATCTGATCATCATCTGGTTCTTTAGTTGTTAAGTTTTGTAGTTTTAAGCCTGGATAGGCTATGGCTCTAGATAGCATACTATCACTTTTACCTAACCATCTTAATAATTCATAAGTTATTCCTGAAACAAGGGGTATTAAAATTATTCTTAATATAATTCTTTCAATAATACCTCCCCAGCCTGTTAAACTAAATATAATAATACTTATAAACATAGTTAAAAACATAAAGTTGGTTCCACATCTAGGATGGAATCTACTAAACTTTTTTACATTTCCCACTGTTAACTCTTCTTCTGCTTCGTAGCAGTGTATTGTTTTATGTTCTGCTCCATGGTATTGATACACCCTATATATGTCATCCATTTTACTTATTAAATACATATAAACAACCAATATTACTATTCTTATCATTGATTCTATTAAATTTAAGGTAATAGAATTTAAACTTAGGAATTTAAATAATGATGCTATAAAAGTTGGTATAGCTATAAATAAGCCTATTGATATTCCAAAGGATAAGATCATAGTTAAGGCAACTAATATTTCGTTGCTTTTATCTCCCAACTTTTTGCTTATCCACTTTTCAAATTTTGATTCTTCTTCCTCCTCCTCAAAAAAGGAAGCTGAATAATTTAATGTACTAATTCCAGTTTTTAAGGAATCTATTAATATAAATACCCCTCTTAAGAATGGAATATTTAAAAATTTATATTTTTTTGTTATAGGAACTATCTTCTCAAAACTCACTTCAATCTTTTTACTTGGAGTTCTTACTGCAGTTGCTTGACCCTTAGCCCCTCTCATCATAACACCTTCAATAACAGCCTGTCCTCCAACATTAGTCTTTCTCATTTAATCCCCTCTTTATAAATTATTTTTATATTTATAGTAGCAATTTCCACATAAGGATTCATATTCAATAGTGTCAGAATTATCTATTGCTATTTGCTCACCTTCAAAAACAAATTTATTATTAACTTTTCTTCCATTTAATACTGCTTTTCTTCCACATTTACATATAGTTTTCATTTCCTCTATGCTATGTGCCAATAATAATAATCTTGTGCTGCCTTCAAAGCCTTGCATTTTAAAATCTGTTCTAAGTCCATAACAAATAACTGGTATGTCTAAACAAACAGCCACCTCAAATAATTGATCTATTTGCTTTGATTTTAAAAACTGTGATTCATCTACTAATAAGCAGTCTATTTTTCCTTCCTCATCAATATAATTTTTTATTTTTTTAAAAATATTATCTATATCTGAAATAAGTAAATCTACTTTTCTTTCTACTCCTAATCTTGATACTAACTTGTCTCCTCCTTTAGTATCAGTTATTGGTTTTAAAAGAGCTACCTTCATTCCTCTTTCCTCATAATTGTGTGCAACTTGCATAAGATGTGTTGATTTTCCAGAATTCATTGCACCATATCTAAAATATAACTTACTCATCTTCCTTCTCCTTTTTGCTAAATATATAAAGATTATATCATTGAATATTATAGCTAATCAAAAATATTTTTACTATGTAAATTCTTGACTGGAATCTTGTCATGTGATATATTAAGATAGTTATTTAAGCAATCGAAAGAGGTGAAAAAAATGAGAGAAGGCATACATCCAAAATACAATCATGAAGCTGTAGTTAAGTGTGCATGTGGAAATACTTTTACAACTGGTTCTATTAAAGACGAACTAAAAGTAGAAATATGCTCTAAATGCCACCCATTCTTCACTGGTAAACAAAAAATCATTGACGTTGGCGGAAGAGTTGACAAATTTAAAAAGAGATTTAATCTTAAATAGGAATTTTGGGAAAGACATGGTCTTTCCCATTTTTTCTATTTCTTTAATTTTTCTTAATTTTTTGTTATAATACTGATACTATTTTAATTTTATACTATAATAATAATAGCTACTTTTATTATGATGAAAATTTATTATGTAATATTGAAAAGTGAGTGTTATAAAAATATGAAAAAAGTTTTAATATTAACCACATCTACGGGAGAAGGACATAATCAAGCTGCTAGTTCAATTTCAGATACTTTTAAAAAGTATGATTATGAAGTTGTACCTCATGATTTTTTAGAAAACAATAGTAAGATATTAACTAAATTGCTAGTTAAAGGATATGAAATAGCTGCATCATTCTTCCCTAAGACTTATGGTTTTTTATATAATATCTCAAATACCTTATTTATTTCTAAGGTAATATCTTTTATATTTTACTTTTTAAATAAAAAAGTTTTAAAATTTATAAAAAATTCTAATCCAGATATTATAGTAGTAACTCATCCATTTGCTGTTCCTGTAGCCGCAAATGTAAAAAATAAAAATATTAATATTCCAATAATAACGATAGTTACAGACTTTAAAGCCCATGGAGCTTATATTAGCGATAAAGTTGACGCTTATATAGTTGCTAGTAATGAAACTAAGGATAATTTAATTAATAGGGGAATATTAAAAGAAAAAATTTTTATTTATGGAATACCAGTAAAAGATAAGTTTTTTGAAGATAGAATTAACCTTGTAGATGTTGATAAAGATGAATATTTTAATATTCTATTAATGAGTGGTAGCATGGGATTAAAGAATATATCTCATGTTTTAAAGGAACTACTAAATAATCCTTTCAAGCTAAGGATAACAGTTGTATGTGGGAGAAATGAAGAATTAAGGGTTAATTTATTAAGAAAATATAGTAATAATATAAAAAATAAAAAATTGCATATTTTAGGTTTCTCAAGTGATATAGATGTTTTAATGGATTATTCAGATTTAATTATTAGTAAGCCTGGCGGCTTAACATCAACTGAAGCAATAAATAAAAAACTTCCATTAATTATCCCCTTTGTTATACCAGGACAAGAAACTGAAAATCTTGAAGTTTTACAATCTAACGGGTGTGCAATTTATTTAAATAACTTATTAGAAATTAACTTATTAATAGCTGATTTAATTAATAATCCTGATAAATTGAAAAAGATTGAAGAAAACATGGCTAATTTAGCCTCCTCTTATTCTAAAGATAATGTAGTAAAATTAGCAGATAAACTTATTCAATCTACTGTTTCCGATTCACAATTCACTATTAAAGGTGAATTTAATGAAAGTATAGATTCGAAATTATAATTAATAATATATAAAGACTGCAAAAAAGAAGATTGTGAACAATCTTCTTTTTTATCTTTTCTCTATATCACTTTTATTAAACATATCTATGAACTCTTTATTATTTCTTGTTTTAGACAGTAGATTTATTAATTTTTCTGTAACATTATCTATATTTCCATCTCTGTACATAATTCTTCTTATGGTATATGCCACTTCTAATTCTTCTGGTGATAGTAATAAATCTTCTTTTCTAGTTCCTGATTTATATATATCGATTGCTGGGAATATTCTTCTTTCTTGCAGCTTTCTATCTAGATGAACTTCCATATTACCAGTTCCCTTAAACTCTTCAAATATCATATCGTCCATTCTAGAACCTGTTTCAACTAATGCAGTTGCAAGTATGGTTAAGCTGCCCCCTTCTTCAATATTTCTAGCAGCACCAAAAAATTTCTTTGGCATAAGTAATGCTCCAGGATCTAATCCTCCTGATAAGGTTCTTCCTGTAGGTGTTATAGTTAAGTTGTATGCTCTAGACAATCTTGTTAAACTATCTAATAATATAACAACATCCTTACCTTGTTCAACCATTCTTTTAGCTCTTTCTAAAACCATTCTAGAAACCTTGGCATGATGTTGAGGCTCTTCGTCAAAAGTAGAATATATAACATCTCCATTAATTGATCTCTTCATATCTGTAACTTCTTCTGGTCTCTCATCTATAAGTAAAACTATAAGCTTTACTTCAGGATAATTTTTAGATATATTTTGTGCAACTTTTTTTAGTAATGTTGTTTTACCTGCTTTAGGAGGAGCAACTATTATACCCCTTTGTCCCTTACCTATTGGACAAATTATATCCATAAGTCGTGAAGATAAGTCTCCTTCATTATTAGTTTCTAATTTCAATCTTTCTTTAGGATATATAGGAGTTAAGCTTTCAAAGGATGGCCTTCCAACAGCTCTTTCCGGATTTTCTCCATTTACCTTTTCAACATATAATAGGGCTTTGAATTTTTCACCATCTTTTGCTTCCCTAACTTTTCCTGAAACTTCATCCCCTGTTCTTAAATTAAACCTTCTTATTTGAGATGGTGATACATATATATCATTTTCGCTTGTTTGATAATTATTACATCTTAAAAATCCAAAATTATTATTTTCTAATATTTCTAATACTCCAATTGCAGTATCTGATTCATTTATCATATTCTTAAGTCTTTCTTTTTTTTCTTCATTATTTTCTGTATTATTAATATTTGCCGTACTGTTATTTATTATATTTTTATTAGAGTTATCTTCAAGTTTATTCTTAGGAACTATCTTCTCCTTCAATATTACCCCATTTTTTTCTATACTATTAGGCTTATTATTAATTATTTCTTCTATTAATTCACTTTTTTTATATTTACTTATATTTTTTATATTTAGTTCCTTAGCAATCTCCTTCAATTCAGCTAAGGTCTTTTTTTCATAAAACTCTTTCGTCAAGATTACACCTCCAGGTATTTAAAAATTACTTATATTAAAATTAATATTTCTAATAAAAAAACTTACATGGGATATTTATTTAGATATAGACCTACAGATATGAAAATAAAAGATTATGTATGTATCTATTATGGAATAATAAAATGAATTTTTCAAGCTTATTTTATTATTCTATAGTTATCTTTATTATTGTCTTATTTTTATTTTTTAATACAAGTTTATTTATTATCAATTCTTTACTGTAGTGCACCAACTGATAAAAGTGCTGCGCATCTTAAGACAATGCAGCAGCACCCTTTTTCTTATTATTATCAGCTAATCATATCTCCTTTTTTCTTTCTGCTAATAACAATTCCAGCTAGAGTTAATGATAAGGCTATTCCAAAGATAAAGCTAGTATCGCGTCCACCTGTATTTGGCAGTCCTACTTTTTTATCCTCACTATTATCCTTGTTAGTCTCATCTGTCTTTTCATTTTTATTATCATTATCTACTGGTTTTTCATCTATAACAGTATCATCATTACCTGCAATTAAGAGGTCTTCTATATCTGTATCTACTCCATTTTCTCTCCAATAATCAATGATTTCATCTCTCATTACAAGCATTGTATCTTTCATATTTCTAGCATTTGTAAAATCATATCCATCTCCACCTGTTGCCATAAAATCATTAACTACAACTGTATAATATTTATCCATATCTAATGGAGTTCCATCTATTAGCCTAATTGAAGTTATTCTTTCTCCTGCTGGGGCATCTTTGTCGTACCAAACCTTTATTCCTGAGAATTGTCCCCATCCAAAGTTTTCTGGCATAATTCCATGTTCTATTGCTGCCTTTATATCTGATCCCTTTAATTCCATTGTCACTAAAGTATTATCAAATGGTAATATTGTATATAAATCTCCTATTGTTAATACTCCTGCTGATAATGGAGCTCTTATTCCCCCACCATTTGCAATAGCAATGTCTACATTTGCAATTCTTCTCATTGTTTCAGAAACAACAATACCAAGAGGAGTAAGACCTTCATTTCTATCATGGGCTAAATCCTTATCTAAATCTGCTACTTTTTCGCTTAATATTGGCTCTAATTCAGCTTCGTATTTTTTAACTATTTCTGCTGCTGCTTGATCTGGCACTATATTATCCCTTCTTAAATAAAGTTCATCTAATTTAGCTTCAATTGCAGTTAACTTTCCTGTATTATCAAAATCAAAGGTTAATACTCCTAAAGCCCTGCCATTATATCCTGCTTCAATTATCTTAATTCCATTAACCTCAATACTTGTGAATTTATGATCATGGGCTGCTATAATTGCATCAACATTACTAACCTTATTTGCTAAATCCACTGCTTCTCCAAGAGGCTTTCCATTTTCATCTGTTGTTGCTCCTAAATGTGATAATACAACTACTGCATTAACTTTATCTTCATTTCTTAATTTATCAGCATACTTTTTAACTGATATTGAAGGGTCTTCAAAGGTTAAATCTTCAACATTTGCTGGTGTTGTCTTATAAGCAGTTTCAGGTGTTGTAACACCTATTAAACCAATTTTTATTCCATCTACCTCTATAATTTTGTAAGGCTCTGCCCATTCAACAGGCTTTCCTGTTTTCTTTTCTAGGATATTGGCAGCTAAAAAATCAAAGTTGCCTTCTTCAGCCCATTTAGGAATTAGTTCTTTTCCCCAGTCAAATTCATGATTTCCAACTGAAGATGCTGGTATATTTATATACTTTAGAAATTCAGTTACTGGAGCACCATGAGTAAGATTTGATATTGCTGTACCTTGGTATAAGTCCCCAGCAGCTAGTGGTATAGCTTCATAATTAGAGAATTCATTTAATGAAGTTCTTTCCTTTATTGCTGATGCTAGCTTTGCTATTCCTACATTTTTGCCACTTTCTTGAACATTTCCATGTAAATCATTAAAACTAATCAATTCAACCCTCTTTAGGTTCTTTGCTGCTAAAACATCATTTATAGTTAAACTTCTTACATTAGGAGTTCTTCCATCTTCTGATGCTGGTATGCTAAGGGCTCCATCATTTACTAATCTAACAGCTTCTGCTCTTAATTTTTCATCATAATTAACTCCTGTTAGCTTCCAGTTGTTATCAATATTTCTAGTGATGCTTCCATTTTTAACATTAACTATATAATCTATAATTAAATCTCTCATATCTGATATAGCATCATTGTTTGTGTCGTAAATTTTCTCATGACTTCCTGGTTCAAAAACAGGATTTTCAGGTGCATTTAATATGGAATCATATCTATAGTTGTTTACTGCTAGATAAATTATATCTTCATCTCCAACAGCTTTTCCATCCTTCTCAAATACTAGATTTTCAATCCTGCTACCAGCTGGTTTTGATATATTTATTTCGTAACTAACTCCATCAAACATATCGTATTGATATAGTCTTATATTTGGATTTAAGGAAACTGTTAAATCACCTGGATTAAAAGTATTGTATATTGATGCAGTCCATTCCATGAATCTCTTAAGTTGTTTGCCTGTAGTTTTTATTGTATAAAGCTTATTATCATATTTATATATATTAGAAATATCTGATTTTTTAATATCTCCCGCCTTCATATTTGAATTTGCATCAAATAAGGCTGCCGCTGAAACTTGATAGCCTGAATCAGGGTCTATTCCTAATGATTTCAAATGATTTTCGCTATTATATAATTGAACTTCATTTACTAAATCTGTTATACCCTGATCCCTAACTATTGATTCTGGAATATCAGCAATTTCATTTTTATCAGCTAAATCTTCTCCTACTAATTTACCGATTACTACACTAGCATCAGCTTTAGCTCTTCTATCAAATGCACTTAATTTATTTAATAAGCTTTCATTTTCTTTTACATCCTTTGTAGCTAGAAAATCTACTTTTTTATCTACTACTTCATAGGTATCTCCTTTATCTTGGAGCTTTATTTCTACTTTTCCTAGTTTTCCACCATTATTTGCTGGCTGTATTAAAACAGCATTACCTACTGTTTCATGTTTATCTGCTTCATGACTATGTCCCATTATAACTAGATCTACATCTGGATTCTTTTCAACCAATTCTTTTGCAGAATCTCCATTTCCATATTCCCCATCAAAACCCATATGAGCTGTAACAACATAAACATCAGCCCCTCCAGCTGCCTTTATTTCCTCGATAACCTTAGCTGTTTCTTCAACTGGATTAGTAGGGTTGTATCCAACTAAATTAGGTCCATCCCATTTAGTAATATGTGGTGTAACAAGACCAATTGTAGCAACCTTTATGCCATTAGGTAATACTTCTAAATTATATGCATCAAATACTCTATTCCCATCCTTATAAAGGTTAGCACATAATACAGTTATTCCTGATTCTTTAGCCTGATTTGTTATTTGAAATAATTTATCCATTCCAAAATTAAACTCATGGTTACCAAGATTAAAGGAATTATACCCTATTTCCCCCATGGCTAATATCATTGGATTTTTTTCGTCTTCTAGGAATAAATGATTGTAGTTTCCTTGAATTGTGTCTCCATTGTCAACAACTATAGTATTTTCATTACTTTTTCTTTCCTCTTCCACTAAGGTTGCTATTTGTGTTAATCCCCCATCGGACTTTGTAGCCCTAGCATAATCATAAGGTAAAAATCTTCCATGCAAATCTGTTGTTGCTAGGATTTGAATGGTTTTTGTTTGAAGTTCTTCCGCCAATGCCTTCATCGAATTTACAGGTGCTATAGTTCCTATAAAAGTAATAGCTGCTAATGAAGCAATCATTTTTTTGAGATTTTTTCTAATCCCCATAATTCCCCTCCTAAATTTATATTTATGTTATTAATATAATAACCATAAAAATAACATCTTAAGTAAAGGGATATTTTCATATCTGTGCTTACTTAAGATGTCTTCATTTGCAATAAAGAGCTTATGTTTTTATAAATTTAGTCTTATGTGAATTACTTTTTAATCTCCGTACCTATATATTTTATCTTTTTCCAGTGTCAAAAGGCTGTCCTGCTGCCTTTGGTGCTCTAGAAGATTTGGAGAAAAGCACTAAAGC
>JAAYOT010000109.1 GCA_012520205.1 Clostridiales bacterium | reverse complement strand
TAGTGCCCAGCCTTTTTTACTATTTTTCCATAATTCAGCAAAGCTGAATTATCTCCTTAACTGAAAATTGAAAACTGAAAATTGAAAACTGAAAACTGTCTACGGAATATCCACTCCTCTTCCGGCAACATAAATTTCAAACCATTGATCTCTTGTTAGTTTAATTTCAGTAGCATTAACTGCAGCTTTAATTCTATCTAGCTTACCTGAGCCAACTATTGGTGCTATTTTACTTGGATGCATTAAAATCCATGCATAAACTACCTCTTCTATTCCCTTGGCTCCAACTTCATCCTTTACCTTATTTAAAACTTTCCTAACTCTTACTGAAGTTTCATCCTCTCCTTTGAAGATTCTTCCCCCTGCAAGCGGTGACCATGCCATTGGATGAACTCTTTTCTCTAACATTAAATCTAAAGTTCCATTTTCAAAATGCTCTAAATTTAAAGGCGAAACTTCTATTTGATTTGTAACAAGCTTTTTATCTAAGTAAGAATCTAACATATTAAACTGAGGTGGAAGGAAATTAGATACACCAAAATTTCTAACCTTTCCTTCTTTGTGTAATTTATTAAAAGCCTCTGCAACTTCTTCTGGATTAAGCAGCGGATCCACTCTATGAATAAGTAATAAATCTATATAATCTGTATTGAAATTTTGTAGTGATCTTTCTACAGATTTTATAATATGCTCCTTACTTGTATCGTAGCAATGACTTTTATTCTCTGGTCTATTTTCTGAAACAAGCTTTATACCACATTTAGTAACTATCTCAAGCTTTTCCCTTAATCCCTTTTTTAAGGAGAGAATTTGTCCAAATCTCTCTTCACATAAATAGCTGCCATAAATGTCAGCATGATCCACAGTTGTAATACCTAAATCATAGGCATTTTCTAATAATTTTAAAACTTCTTCTATAGGCATATTCCAATCTATAAGTCTCCAATAACCATGAACTATTCTAGAAATAGATAAATCTTTGCTTAATTTAATTCTCTCCATAATAAAACACCTTTTCCTTCTATTATTTATATTGCTTTTTTTATTATAACATTTTTATTTAAACTTTTACATAATAAACAACAAAAGGCGTTGCATTATGTCCTGCAACGCCCCCTAGCCATAGTCAAATTATAAATAACTAAACTCTGACTACAGTCATGTTTTGTACCCTAATAAAAAATTTATACCTAATTTTAATAGTTACACTTATAAAATTAATAATAACTATATCTTATAATATCGCTTAGATTTTACTATTGTTCTTGTAATAGTTGAAACTAATATTATACCTATAGCTAAAACTCCTGCAGAAACTAAAGTTGTTATTCCTATTTCTAAGGAAGTTATTATATTACCAGTTATAGCTTCATACATTGTATAATACATCCCGCCTCCTGGAACTAATGGTATTAAGGCTGCTATAATAAAAGTTGTAACAGGAGTTTTTAAAATTCTAGCAAAGATTTCTGAATATGCACTTAAAGCAACTGAGGCAAAAAACATGGATGTAGTATCTGTAGCTCCTAACCTAAGAGATAATTTATAAACAAACCATCCTAAGGCTCCACAAAGGGAAGCAAAGAATAGATTTTTACCTTTAATATTAAATATTATTCCAAAACCAAAAGATGCTGTAAATGCTGATATTGTTTCTAAAATCATTTTATAATCCCCCAAAAGTATTAATCCAAAAGCTTAAAATTACACCAGTCCCAACTGCAACTCCTATTGCTGTTAAAAAGGCTTCTACAGCTCTAGCTATTCCTGATACTAAATCTCCTGCAATTGTATCTCTTATTGCATTAGTTATAGCCAGACCAGGAACTAATAACATTATGGACCCTATAATTACCTTATCCATATCATCTGCAATATTAAATTTAATAGATAAAATTGCAAAAAAAGCTAATATTGCTGAGCATATAGTTGTTGCGAAAAATGAATTTAGGCCTATTTTATCTGCTTCTATATCAAAGAATTTTACAATTAATCCAATAAAAAAAGCTGCTATTGCATCCTTAAAGGAACCATTAAATAAAAATACAAAGCCAAAGGCCCCTAGGGCAGAACATAATATAGTTACTTTATTAGAATATCTTTTTTCACTATCTATTTCTTGAAGCTTTCCCTTAACTTCTTCTGCAGTATAATTATTATTTTTAATATTTCTTGCTAAATCATTTACCCTATGTATTTTTTCTAAATTTACTGACCTCTTTAATATTCTTACAACTACTGATTTAGTTTCTCCCCTATGGGAGGCTGATGAAATTATTACAGTTGGAGTTGCATATGAATCTGGTTTTTCTATACCAAAGGATTCTGATATTTTATTCATAGTTTCTTCAACTCTATAGGCTTCTGCTCCATTTTCCAGCATAATCTTTCCTGCATAAGTTGATAGGTGAAGCATATTATCTATATTCATAATATTGACCTTTCTATCTTATTAAATTTATTAAAAATTAAACTAATTTATTAACGTATTTATTTTATATGCATAAGCAGCTTTTTTCAATAAGAATTTTTATAATATTATAATTCTGAAATAATTTTTTCTAAATCTTCTATTTTTGAATCTCTTACTGTAAAAATAATGTCGTCATCTAACCTAATTTTACATTCATTTTTATTTTCTTTAGTTTTATTTAAAACTAGGGTGCTGCCTCCTAGTTGTCTAAACTTTGTTAATGATAAATCTACATTAAAGTCCTTATTGTTTACTCCTGTTATCTTTATTAAACTTCCTTCTAAATTATCAGAGCTTACCTTTATAGTAATAATATTATTTCCTTTTAAAAGCTTAACATCCTTGGGTCTATCTATTATTTCTGCTTTTCCTGTCATGGTCATAAATCCACCACTTAGTTTTATTTTGGCAAGAATATCAACTTTATATTCCTTTGTTACCTTATATAAAAACTCTCCTAATTTATATATGCTTAATTCGTACTTCATATTTCTCCATCCTTTACTTTAACTTTTTTATATAATTATAACTCAAAATAATGTTTATTTAATATACATAATAAAACTTTTATTAATTATTTTCTATAATTTTCTTATATTTATCATCAATATATTTAATAAAACTACTTTCCTCTAAGCTTCGATTATTTATTCCAAACTTATGATTAAGAAGGTAAAGCCTCTTTTTAGCTCTTGTTATAGCAACATAAAAGGCTCTTTTTTCCTCTTCTATATTATTGCTTTTAAGGGCCATATAAGAAGGAAATGTATTTTCATTAAGGCCTGCAATAAAGACATTATCAAATTCCAAGCCCTTAGATTGATGAACAGTTATTATAGGTATTCTTGGTCTATTTGTTTTCTTTATTATTAAATTCTCCATTTCACCATTAGATAAGCCTGTTATTGTTATTACTTCCATTAAGGAATCTGCACAACTCTTGTTTTTATCATCTATTTCCCTAAGAAGCCTATAAAAATCCCTTAGTCTTTCAATTTTTTCACTTCCATTATTTCTATCTTCCCTAGTACCTGAGTATAATGTCTTAATTTTAAAGTCATTAATTATATCTACAACTATTTCATAGGGTCTTTTATCCTTAGCTTTTTCAAATAAATTATTTAAAGCTCTTGAAATATAATCAAAATCCTTAATATATTTATTCATTTTATTTATTCTTTCCAGGGAGGTAGGTTTTATATTATTTTCTACTGCATAAACTAAAAGGTCCTTAGTTGCTAAAATATCATCCATAGCATCATGACTAGGCTTAGTCTCAGTTTTAAAAATAGCACTTAAACTTTCTAACTTATGATTTTTAAGCTTAGGATAAAATCTCCTATAAATATCTAAAGTATCATAAAAGCCTTTATATTTAGCCTTAGATAAATTGCTTCTTCTTAATTCACTATTTAAAATATTTATATCGTATTGGACATTATGGCCTACTATTACAGAGTCCTTAGAAAATTCAATAAATTCTTCTAAAACTTTTCCTTTGTCTTCACCATTTTTTTCTAAAAATTCATCAGTAAATCCATGTACCTTCATTGAACTATCAACGGACTTGCTATTTTTTAAAAACTTTTCAAACTTTTCAATAACTTTTCCCTTATTATTAATCTTAATTGCAGCAATTTGTATTATTTCATCGGAAGTTACATTTACTCCAGTACTTTCAACATCAAAAACTACTATATTACCCTTATCTAATTCTTCGATTAGCATTCCATATTTTTCACCATAGTCAATAACTCTATTATCAATAAAGTCAGATAAGGCTATTCCTACCTTCCTATATTCATTACTTTCTATTGCCTCTAATTTTTTATCTCCTATTCCTGTAGGAAGTCTTTTTAAAATTCTTCTTAAGCTAACATTATCATATCTATTTATTATAAGTTTCAAGAAAGCTATAATATCCTTTATTTCCTGCCTTCTAAAGAACTTAAATTGATCAATTAAAATAAACTCAAAATTATTACTTTCGTATCTGCAAATATTTCTAAGTTCATTACTTATTTGAATATTATATCTATTATCCCTACTTAAAATTGCTGTACTTGAAATATCTTCGCCTTCTTCTTCTAATCTTTTTATTTCATTGAAAATATACCTTGCCTCTTTTCTTAAATTTCCACTTCTTATAAGCTTAATTTTTTCCCCATCATCCTTTGTTTCAGATAATATTTCTCTGTTATAAACTTTATTGTATTCCTCTTTATATGCATTTTTAAGAAAGCTTAAAGAGCCTTCAGTTATATTTTTTGTTGATCTATAATTTTTTGTAAAGACAATTTCCTTAGGAAAGTAATTCTTCTTATATTCTTCTATTATCTTTTTAGGCTCAGACCCCCTCCAGCTATAAATGGTTTGAAATATATCTCCGCAAAGCAAAATATTATTTCCACTAAACAGCTTTTCTATTATTGAATATTCTAATAAGCTAGTATCTTGAACTTCGTCAATATTAATAAACTTATATCTATTTCTTAAATCTTCTACAATACTTTCATCTTTAAAAATTTCTTTTGCTTTTATTGTTAAATCTGAAAAGTCTAAGCCATGATTGTCATTTAATAGGTAATCATAGAGCTTTACTAAATAGGCCCCCTTAGATTTCAAGTCTTCCTTCATACTATTATTTAATAAAGCCCTATCACTACAAATATAATTAATCTTATCAGATTTATAATTAAAAATACTATCAACGATAGCCTTATAATTTTTAATATCTCCATTAATGGTAATATTTAATTTACTGCTTTCCATTTTTACAAGTTCTATAAACTGCTGAAGCTTATTAAGAGGATAATTATAAAAGTTACACATTTTAATTATTTCTTTACAGTCCTCTTCATCGAAGACTAAAAAATCTGTAAAAATATCTGTCTTATTTTTTCCGTAGCTCTTTATAATATCAAAGCAAAAACTATGAAAGGTTTTTACTGTTATATCTCCTGCATCTTTTTCAATGTCCTTTTCTATTCTATCTTTCATTTCCTTGCAAGCCTTATTTGTGAAAGTTATACATAATATTTCTGAGGGTTCTGCTTTCTTATTTTCAATTATCTTGGAAATTCTTTTAGATAAAGTATTGGTTTTTCCAGTTCCTGCTGATGCAAGCAGCAAAATATTTTCACTTAATTCATTAATAACAAATTCCTGCTCTTCATTAAAATTCATTAAACTCCCTCCTTACTGTTAATTAATACCCACTCTTCTTTAATTTTATCATGCTTCTATTATTTTTATAAATATAGATATTTTTTTTGTAAATACTATATTTAATAACCTAAATAAAATTCTTATTGGAGTGAACTATATGAAGATAAAAGATAAATTTATTGTTTATGGTACTGTAATTTCTTATTCCTTACTAGTTTTTCTTATAGGCTTTATATTATTGGAAATGATAGATGTAATCTTTCCAATGAATGATATAGTTTTTTGGACAATTTTTACTATACTTTCTTTATTCTCATTTTTAACTATATTTACAAGTAAACATTTTAATATTAAATTTTATAATACCTCCTATAAAATCGGTTCCTATTGGTTAATTTTGATGCTTTATGCTGCTGCAACTTTACCAATTATAATTATCTTAAGGTATGTTTTTGGTGAAATTAGACTAGATTTTATAACCTATAGAGATTTTTATCTCTATTCAATAATAATATTCTTTTCTGTATATATACTTTTAGCCTTAATGGGTACGCTTAATGCAAGTGCTTCTAAAATTAGAACTTATGAAATAGTAATTAATAAATATGTTGAAGAACCAATTAATATTGTTATGGTATCTGATATACATCTTGGTAATATAATTAGAAATAAAAGATTACGAAAAATGGTCCAGACTATTAATTCATTGAATCCTGATTTTATAGCAATAGCTGGTGATATTATAGATAGTAATATTACTCCTTTTACAGAGAGAAATATGGCGGAAGAATTTTCTCACTTAAAGAGCAAATATGGAACCTATGCCGTTCTTGGGAACCATGATTTAATGACAAGATCTATAGATAAAATAGTTGCAATATTAAATGAAAATAATGTTAATATATTAAGGGATGAAGCTGTACTTATAAATGATTCCTTTTATATTATCGGAAGAGATGATGTTACCATAAAACTCTATACTAAAGAAAATCGTAAGCCTTTAAAGGATATTACCAAAGAACTTGATAATTCAAAACCCCTTATTTTAATAGATCATAATCCAAAAGATGTTAAGGAAAGTTATAATGCAAATATAGATTTACAACTTTCAGGACACACTCACAAAGGTCAAATATCACCATTAAACTTTATAACAAAAAGAGCCTTTGAGGTTGATTATGGCCATTTACAAAAAGATAGCTTTAATGTAATTGTATCCTCTGGATATGGAACCTGGGGACCGCCAATTAGGCTAGGGAGTAAGAGTGAGATTGTGGTGATTAAATTAAAAGGGAAAGACAGGTAATAGCCAGTAGGTAATAAGTAAGAAGGATGAGGTAGATTACAGTGTGGAGAGAGATACAGTTTTCAGTTGGGGATTTTTGGAGTTCTTAGCCTTAAGAAATAGATATATAAAAAATAAAGCTGCTACAAAACTATAATTTTGTAGCAGCCTTATTTTTTTATATTGTAGATTTTCAGCTCTCTGAAACTCATCCGCAATTGTGCATTTTAAACTTTGAATTTTGAATTGTTACTAGACCTGTCTGCTTAGTTTTATAAATTCTTCTATATCTTCTTCTATTAGTTTTAGGGAATTTCTCCAGAAATTTATATCATTAACATCTATATTCATTATTTTAGTTACCTCTGCAACTTTTGCTTTGCCTGTAACTTTTAATAGGTTTTTGTATTCTTCTATAAAGCTTTCTCCTCTTTTTAGGTATTCTGCATAAAGACCCTTAGCAAAAAGGTTGCCAAAGGCATATGGGAAGTTGTAGAAGTTTGCTGTAGCATAGTAATAGTGAGGTTTCCAAGTCCACATATATGGATGTAGATAGTTATTGTCTAATCCCTCTCCATAAGCTTCTTTTTGGGCTCTTATCATAGCATCTTTTAATTCTTCTACTGTAAGGGAACTTTCTTTTCTCTTTTCAAAAACTTCCCTTTCGAATAAAAATCTTGAATATATATCTACAATAACTTGGGTGCAGTCTGAAATTTCTGCTTCTAAGATAGCAAAGGCTTCTTCCTTAGTTCCAGTCTTTATTCCACCCTTTTTAACTATTATTTCACAAAAGTTTGAGGCAGTTTCTGCTAAAGTCATTGGATAATTGCAATTTAATATACTTTCTCCCTTTAGGCATTCACTATGAAATCCATGACCTAATTCATGAGCCATTGTAACTACATCTCCAAAACTTCCACCATAATTTAATAGTATTCTGCTTTCTTCAATATCCTTAATAGTTTCGCAAAAGGCTCCTCCAACCTTCCCTTCCTTAGGCATTACATCTATCCAGTTATTTTCAAAGGCTTTAATTGCAAAGTCTGCTAAATCATCACTAAATAATCTAAAGTTTTTTTCAACAAATTTCTTTCCTTCTTCAAAGGAAAATCTCATTTCCTTATCTATAACTGGAGCAAATAAATCATAAAATGGCAATCCATTTTTATGCCCTAATAGTTCTGCCTTTCTCTTTAAATACTTTCTAAAGGAAGGAAGACTTTCTTTTATAGCATCTAACATTGCATTTAGAATATCCCTATCCATTCTTGATTCTTGCAACGTCATATCTAAAGGAGATTTATATCCCCTAAGTTCAGAAGTTGTTAGAACCTCTCCTTTAATTCCATTTAAGGCAGCAGCTATTCCTTCTTCAATTTTTTCATAGGACTTAATTTCTGCTTCATAGGCCTTCTTTCTTATCTCTGAATTTTTATCACTATACATATTTAATACTACAGTTAAAGGTAATGACTGCTCCTTGCCATCAAGTTCTATATCAACTTTATGGGTTGATATTAGTAAGTCTTTATAATTTAGCCATGCATCTGAACCTGTATTTCTCATTTTTGCAATAATGGCTTCTTCCTTTTCACTAAGTATATGTTTGTTTTTTTCTATTATTTCTTTTATAAAGAACTCATGCTCTTTTAATAAAGCTGAAGCATTTATTAATTCATCAATATTATCTAAGGAACCTACCCACTTGTATATTTTAGTTAAGGGCTCAGCTAAATTACTATATTTGCTATTTATTATATCTAAGTACTTTCTTCCTTCAATATTTTGTGAATCTGTACTTAAAGTAAGGTTTGCATAGTTAAATATTTTAGTAACTACTAAATTTATGCTCTCCAATTTATTTATGAAATTTTCTAGATTCTTAATATTATCTTTACCTTCATAAACAGCATTTGAAAAGGCCTTAAGGTCCCCTATTCCATTATCAACTTTCTTTAAATCATCTAAAAATTCCTTAGAAGTATAGGATTCATATATTTCTTTTAAGCTCCATTCTAGTGCCATAGTATCCTCCTTATATTATTTATTACCGTCTTATTATTTCTAATTATCCTCTTATTTAAAGCAATAAACTTTTATTCCTGTATTCTGTTGGTGACATCCCAGCTATTTTTTTAAAAGTCCTTGTGAAATGACTTTGGTCATGAAACCCTAATAATATACTTATCTCTAATATAGTCTTATCACTAGTTAATAATAAGGTCTTGGCTCTCTCTATCTTTATTTTTCTTAAATATTGCATTATTGAAATTCCCTTTTGCTTTTTAAAAGAAGAAGAGGCGTATCCAACTGAAATATTTAACTTTTCACATATTTCTTCTAAAGAAATCTGGCCTTCAATATTTAAATATAAGGCTTGTAATAGTTTATTTACAACAAAGTTTTCAGTTATTTCTGTTTCATTTATTATAAGATCAAAATACTCATTAATCATATCTAACTCAATTTTTTGTAATAATAACATACTATTACCTTTTTTAATTGCTCTATAGAATTTGTTATATACAGTATGCAAGAACTTTTTGCTTATTCCACTTCTAATAACCTCTCTTGAAAATAATGCATTCCATATTATTAAATCATCCCTTTTATGTTCTGTATCAACTTCATCTATAATTTCTGATTCATGTTTTTCCTTTACAATCTTTATTAATTCTTCTTTATTCCTGGATTCTATTAAAAAGGATACTTTATTGTTAAATATATTGAAGTCAGATTCAAAACTCTCATAACCGTTATCCATAGTACACCCCGCTTATACAGTTTTCAGTTTTCAG
>JAAYOT010000108.1 GCA_012520205.1 Clostridiales bacterium | reverse complement strand
TTTATAAAGTTAAATTGCATAAATTTAAAAGCTAAAATTTATACACCGAGATAGGATTATTAATATAGTCTTTATATTTAGTTTTAATATTATCTACTAATACTACTAAATTCATTGTTAAGTTTTTCATTTTTCCTACCTCCTTTTATTACTTATTTTTTACCAGTATATTCCTAAATCTTATATTTGTCAATAACTATTTTTAAAAATATAGCTGCTAGCCCACCATTGCAATATGAATCTTCTTCATGATATAATGCTTAACAAATCATTATAATTAGGGGGCAATATAAATGATATCAGAAAAAATGAAAGAATACGTTAAAGGCAGTTCAGCAATAAGGGCTATGTTTGAAGAGGGTAAAAGACTTGCAGAAATTCATGGAGCAGAAAATGTATATGATTTTAGTTTGGGAAATCCAAGTGTAGAAGCACCATCAGAAATAAAGGAAGCAATTTTAGACATATTAAATAATGAAGATTTAAATATGGTTCATGGATATATGAATAACTCAGGCTATGATGATGTTAGATCTGCTATAGCAACTTCCATTAATAATAAGTTTGGAACTAACTTTAAGGGAAAAAATATTATTATGACTGTAGGGGCAGCAGGTGGCCTTAATGTTATATTTAAAACATTATTGAATCCTAAAGATGAAGTAATTGTATTTGCACCATACTTTGGGGAATATAGGATGTATGCAGCTAACTATGATGCTAATCTTGTGGTGGTATCTCCTAACAAGGTTGATTTTCAACCTAACTTAAAAGAGTTTGAAGAAAAAATTACTAATAAAACAAAGGCTGTTATTATTAACTCACCTAATAATCCTACAGGGGTTGTATATTCTGAAGATACAATAATTAAGTTAGCAGATATATTAACTAGGAAGCAAAAGGAATATGGAACAGAAATTTATCTTATTTCCGATGAGCCTTATAGGGAGCTTGTATATGATAATGTTGAAGTTCCTTATTTAACAAAGTATTATAATAATACTATTATTGGATATTCCTTTAGTAAATCCTTATCTCTTCCTGGGGAAAGAATAGGCTATCTTGTAATTCCTGATGAGGTAACTGAATCAAGCTTAATTATTTCAGCTGCTAATGTTGCAACAAGAATTCTTGGATTTGTTAATGCACCTTCTTTATTTCAAAGAGTTGTGGCAAGATGTTTAGAGGCAGAAGTAGATATTTCATCCTATGCTAAAAATAGAGACTTACTATATAATAGTTTAGTTGAATATGGATATGAGTGCGTAAAACCAGAGGGGGCATTTTATCTTTTTGTTAAATCCCCTATAGAAGATGAGATAGAATTTTGTAATCTAGCTAAAAAGTATAATATTTTATTAGTTCCAGGTAGTTCATTTGCTTGTCCAGGTTATGTTAGAATAGCCTATTGTGTAGCTTATAAAACAATTGAAAAAGCACTGCCAGGATTTAAAAAATTAATTAATGAATTAAAATAAAGCATCAGGGAGTTGTTTCACCAGCTCCTTGATGCTTATTTTTAAACTTAATTATTCATTCATTATTCCTAATTTATCAAAAATTATAAATGCTATACTTAATACCATTGCTACTATAGTTGCAAGTCCCATACCTTTAAACTCTATAGCACCTAATGTAATCTTTATTCCACTTAACCCTACTGTAAAAATTACTGATGTAAGAATTAAATTTCTTGCTTTTGAAAAATCAACTTTTTCTTCAATAAATACTCTTAAGCCTGAAGTTGCTATAGTTCCAAATAATAAGAAACTTACTCCTCCAATTACTGGAGTTGGTATAGTATTTATTAAAGCTGATAATTTTCCTGAAAAACCTAATATTATTGAAAATAATCCAGCTAAACAAACCACATAGACACTATATACCTTTGTTAAAGCCATAACTCCTATATTTTCACCATAAGTAGTTGTTGGTACTGAACCAAAGAAACCTGAAACCATAGTTGATAATCCATCTCCTAGTAAGGATCTATTAAGGCCTGGATCTTCAGCTAGTTTTTTTCCTAATAAACTACTAGTTACTCTTAAGTGGCCTACATGCTCTACTACAACTACAAAGGTAGCTGGTAATATAGTAAGAATTGCTGTAGCATCAAAACGTGCTAATTTTATGTTTGGAAATGTAAAAAAAGGTGCATTATTTATGGCTGTAAAATCTACAAGTCCCATAGACCATGCTGTTATGTATCCAACGATAATCCCTATAAGTATTGGTATTACCTTTAAAAATCCCCTTAATAAAACATTACATAAAATAACTGTTACTAATGTTACCATTGAAACAATTACCCAAGTACTGTTTAATGTAGGCGAATTACTTCCCCCCACTGGGAAACCTGACATATCTGCTGCTGTACTAGCAAGTTCTAATCCTATTATTGTTATTATTGCTCCCATTGCTGCTGGCGGAAATAATTTATTTATCCATCCTATACCAGTATATTTAACAATAATTGCAACTAAGGCAAATAAAGCTCCTGATACAACAAATCCACCTTGAACAGCCTGAAAATCATACCCTTGACTCATAAGTAAAAATACTGGTGCAAGGTAGGCAAAACTTGAACCTAAAAATGCTGGAATTTTTCTTTTAGTTATAAATGCATATAGCAATGTACCTATTCCATTAAAAACTAATACTATTGAAGGATCAATATTAAAAATAATTGGAACTAATACTGACGCTCCAAACATTGCAAATAAATGCTGAATGCTTAGGGGTATTGCTTTTCCTAGTGGTATTTTTGCATTAACATCAATAGCTAAATCTTCCTTATCTAACTTTTCTTTTTCTGACATGTTAAACTCTCCTTAAACTCAATTATTTTATCTTTTCCCAAAAAAGGTTATGTGCTTTAAAATAAATTTCTAATATCAATAATAGCAAAGGGGGTTAAATAAGACAATATATTTATTTCATTAAAATCATTTTATAATAAATAAATCTACACTATTAAGAAACCTTATAGTAAAAAAGGGCTGCTTACAGCACCCTAGTTTTGTAGAATTTCAATTAAAATTTTATTTTTATTATTATTTTTCCTTCATAATATTTAGCTTTTATCCTTCCATTCATCTTTTCTGTAAGATATTTTGCAATTGATAAGCCTAATCCTGTAGACTTCTTTCCATTTTCAACGGTATAAAATTTATTAAATAGTTTTCCAAGATCTATTTCACTTAAGTTTTTTGCACTATTAGAAAATATGAATTCCCCCTCCTCTGTTAAGGAAATAGTTGAAATTTTTGTCTTACTTCTCTTAAATTTCTTAGTTCTAAATTAATACTTTCAGCTAACTCTTAAAAATCCTTATCCCTTGTTGATATATCTATTAAAATATTAGTGTCATTATTAACTATATAGGTGAAGCCTTCCTTTACTTCTTTAGCTGACTTTTTTAATAAATATATTTTTAATATTAACCCTAAAATAATTAGAAGAAACCCTAATATAATTAAGTCATGAACTATATTCATATATTTAACTCCTTATTTTATTTGTTTTTTACTGAATATACTAATCCCAATTAGATTTGTAGATATCATAACTACAATAGAATGAAATAGCAACTTTCCATACTCTACACTACTTGAATTGAACATTTTTAAAACTTGACCATAGGGAAGTAGGTACAAGGTAGTTTCATAAACTTTTCTTTTTGTTCCTAATAAGTATTGAGAGTTTTTTATCATTTCTTCTCCATTAGCTCCCATAATTTTTATAAACTCTGGCTCTGCTAGCTTTTTAAAGATATACATAGAAGCAAACATAATAATAAAGGATAATATTAGGGATATAATGGCTGAATAAGTCTTATTTGAAAAACTCATTGTTACTGTATAAAAAATTGAAACATAGGATAAACTTAAAAACAGTCCGATTATTCCCACTATAATAAGTGTTGAAATTTCCATTGCTACATATCCAAATAAAAATATTCCCAAAACTGTTCCTACAAAGTATGCTATTAAAACTACTATAATCTCTGCTAAAACACAAATAATAAGATTAGATAAATAGATATCTTTCCTTGAAAAACCAACGGTTATTTTATTTCTAATGCTTCCATCACTATACTCTTTTCCCATAAATAGCGGTAAGTATATGGCTGTTACTATTCCAATAATTATATAAGCTTTATCTCTTTTTAAACGAAATAATCCTGCATTAAATAATCTAATCATTTTTCTTTCCCCCTATTAAATTAAGATAGTAACTTTCTAAACTTTCTTCATATACATTTATTGATAAAACTTCACATTCTTCTTTGTAAAGATCTATAACTAGTTTAGAAATAGCTACCTCCCCAAATATATCGGCCTTATTATTAGAGGTTATTCTATATTCAATTTTCATTTTCTCTAAAACCCTTGATAATGCCCTTATATTTGTAACCTCAATTTTAATAAACTTCTTGCAGGACTCTTCAAGTTCTTTTGAATCAATTTCTTTAACTATTTCCCCATTGTCAATAAACCCATAATATATATATTTTTTTATTAATACAAGTATAATTATGAATTTTTTTCCTTAATTAAAATAGAATACTAATCCCCTTTATAT
>JAAYOT010000107.1 GCA_012520205.1 Clostridiales bacterium | reverse complement strand
TTGTAAATATACGAAGTCAATTTACAAAATATTTATTAATTTTATTTGCGGGACAACCTGTTATGGCAATTTAGAATTACGGGGGATAGGGATGAAAAGAAGAAATATTAGAAGAAAAAGGAAAAAAATGAGCAATAGAAGCAGTAATATAAAAAGAGAAAGGGCCTTAGTTAGTAGTATGATAATAGCTACTATCCTTTTACTCCTTATAATAAGATTAATCTTTGTTATGATTTATAAAGGCAAGGATTACAAAGAAATGGCTAAAGGTCAATGGAAGGCTCAAGTAAATGTTGAGGCAAGAAGAGGAGATATTAAGGATAGAAATGGAACTATATTAGCTACTTCAATTGATGTATATAGAATAGATTTAGATTTAGATGCTATAGATATTCACTTACAAGATGAGGGGATAACTATAGAAGAGGTAGCTGCACAGCTATCACAGGCATCAGGACTGCCTTATGATGAGGTAATGAGAAAGCTTAATCCAGAAAAGGTAGATGGAATGGAGATAAGGACCAGCACCTTAGTTACTGGAATAGAAAAAGATGTTGCAGATAAGATTAAAGACTTAGGAATTTATGGAGTTGTTATTTCAATTAATCCAAAGAGATACTACCCAAACAATAATTTCCTTGCTCATGTCTTAGGCAGCGTTAATTCAGATAATGCTGGTTTAAATGGTGTTGAACTTCAATATGATAGTGAGTTAAGGGGAACAGATGGTTATAAAATAGCTGAGATTGATGGAAGTTTTAGCGAACTTCCCTACCAAACAGTTCAATATTCAAGTCCTATTGATGGAAAAGATGTTAATCTAACAATCGACGAAAATATACAACTAATAGCTGAAAAAATTGCAGAAAAGGGACTTAAGGAACATAAAGCAAAAGGTGTAGGGATAATTATAACAAATCCAAATAATGGTGAAATATTAGCAATGGTTAATAAACCAGATTTTAATCCTAATACACCTTATGAAGATTATGAGAACTTTGAGGGAGAAACAGAGTCTGAAAAGCTTGAAAATATGTTTAGAAATAATGCAATAAGCGATTCCTTTGAGCCAGGGTCTACATTTAAGAATATTACTATGGCAGCAGCACTAGAAGAAGGTCTTGTAAATGAAAATGATACATTTTACTGTGGAGGTTATTTACAGTTTGGTTCAACTAAAATAAGATGTTGGAATTTAGTAGGGCATGGCACACAAACCCTATCAGAAATTCTACAAAATTCATGTAATGTCGGCTTTATGGAATTAGGGGCTAGGCTGGGAAATGCAAAAATAAAAGAATATATTGATAAGTTTGGCTTTGGAATGGCTACAGGAATAGATCTTCCAGGAGAAACAGAAGGAATTGTTAAGTCAGTTAGTGATATGAGTGAAATGGATTTAGCTACAATAGCTTTTGGACAAACAAATACTGCTAGCAATATTCAAATGATTCAATCCTTTAATGCTATTGCAAATGGAGGTAAATTAATTCAGCCTCATATTGTTAAAGAAATTACTTATGATGAAATAAATGGTACAAAAGTAATTGATGAAGAATTTAAACCATATGTAAAAGAAAATATTATATCAGAAGAAACAGCAAGTACTGTAAGAAGGTTTTTGGAGGATACAATAAATCAGGGGACGACTATTGGAGCTTTTATGGGAAAAGATAGAAGAGTTGGAGCTAAAACAGGAACAGCTCAAAAACCGGATCTTATAAATGGGGGGTATTATCCAGATAAATATATACCTTCTATAGTAGCCTTGTATCCTGTTGAAAAACCTGAAATTACTATATTTTTAAAAGTTGATGAACCAAGTACAGGTGTATATTATGGTGGACAAGTTGCTACACCTCTTGCCAAAGAGCTTTTAGCTGAATTATTTGTTTATATGGATTCCCAAGTTTATAAGGAGAGATATACAGAAAAGGAAAAGGTAATTGTGCCTGAACTTAGAGGGAAAACTATAAAAGAAGCAGAAGCTATATTGAAAGAAAATAATTTAAATATAGATATAGAAAGTAAGGGTTCTAAGGTAACAAATATGGCGCCATACCCAGGAGCGCTAGTGGAAGCAGGTTCACTAATAAGTGTAAATATTGAAGATGCAACAAAAGATTCAAATAAAATAATTATGCCAAAGTTACAAGGTAAAACTTTAGATGAGGCAGTAGAGATATTAAATAAAATAGGAATTAAAGAGTATAAGATAAACGGTGAAGGGATAGTTTCTAGTCAAAGTATAATTGCTGGAAAATTAATTGATAAAAATACTACGGTCAAATTAGATTTGAAAAGTTAGATAGCAGGAGATAATATGAATAAAGTAAGAAAAATTAATACTAGAAAAAAGAAAAAATATAATATGAAAAGCATAGATTATGGACTTCTTTGCGTTATTCTTCTATTATTATTTGTAGGAATAATAATGGTTTACTCTTCTAGCTCTTACTATGCCCTTTATGAAAAAAATAGTCCGGAATATTTCTTTATTAAAGAAATTATTTGGACAGTGGTAGGAATTGGTGCCATGCTTTTTACAATGTCTATTGATTACCATTATTATAAAAAGATTACAGGGCAGTTGTTTATTATTACACTTATATTTTTAATTTTTGTATTGTTCTTTGGTGTAGAAGTTAATGGTGCAAAAAGATGGATTAGGTTTGGTCCCTTATCCTTTCAGCCATCCGAATTGGCAAAATATGTGCTTGTTATATATCTAGCGAAACAATTAGATAGAAGAAATAGTAATATTAATAAGTTCTTTAAAGGTGTAGTACTATATTTAGGAATTTCTGCAGTATTTGCAGTATTAGTATTATTAGAAAAGAATTTAAGTATTACGGCAATAATAATGATAGTTGCAGTAATAATGATATTTGTTGGAGGAGCAAAAATCTCTCATCTTATTCCAATATTTCCGGCAGGGCTTTTAGTTGGAGTTGCCTTGATTCTTGCTGAGCCTTATAGATTGGACAGATTAACTACATTTATGAATCCATGGGGAGATCCTTCAGGGAATAGCTATCAGTTAATTCAATCTATTTACGCTTTAGGTTCAGGAGGACTTCTAGGTGTTGGTTTAGGAAACTCTAAGCAAAAAGCATTATTTATGCCAGAACCTCATAATGATTTTATATTTGCAATAATAGGAGAAGAATTTGGCTTTATAGGCTGTGCTTTTGTAATCTTATTATTTATGTATATAATTTACAAGGGAGCTTATGTGGCGATAAAAGCTAAAGATAATTATGGTTATCTATTAGCAGTAGGAATAGTTTCAATTATATCAATACAGGCTGTAATTAATATAGCGGTTGTATCAGGATCAATGCCTGTTACTGGTGTTCCACTGCCCTTAATTAGTTATGGGGGAACTTCTCTGGTAATAAATATGTTAGCTTTAGGAATCTTGCTTAATATATCAAGACAAAGCAAAGAGAATAAGTAACAAATTGAATTATATTATATGAAATGGTAGAGTATAATAATAAATAGATATTCTTATATATTTTGGAAGTGGAGTGATCTTATGAAGACAGTTATTATGACAGATTCATGCTGCGATTTACCTTTAAGTTATGTAAAGGAAAATAATATTGACGTTGTATCTTTAGGCATTAATATAGATTCAAAATACTATAGTGATGATTTAGGTCAAAGCCTTGATATTAAGGATTTTTACAGTAAACTTAGAAATGGAATAATGCCTACCACATCTCAAGCAAATGCCTTTTCTTATGAAGAAGTATTTAAAAAGCATGTGGAGAAAGGGAATGCAGTAATATATATAGGTTTTTCATCAGCACTAAGCGGTAGTTTAAACAGTGCAAGAATTGCAAGGGAAAATATTAAGGATGAAAATAATCAGGCTGATATTACAGTTATAGACAGTAAAAGTGCTTCATTAGGCTTAGGTTTATTAGTATATAAAGCAGTAGAAATGCTTAAAAATGGATCATCTAAAGAAGAAATAGTTACTTGGATAGAAGAAAATAAATTAAGAGTTAATCATTGGTTTACAGTAGATGATTTAAATCATTTAAAAAGAGGTGGAAGAGTATCTGGTACTGTAGCAGCAGTTGGAACCTTTCTAGGAATTAAACCTATTTTAGAGGTTGATAGGGAAGGAAGATTAATTCCAGTATCAAAGGTTAAAGGAAGAAAAAAGTCAATTAAAGTATTACAAGATACAATAAAAGAAAGAATAGAAAATTCTGAAGAACAAGTAATTTTCATTAGTCATGGTGATTGCTTAGAGGAAGCAGAATATTTAAAGAAGCTTATAACAGAAGAAATAAAAGTTAAAGATGTAATAATCAACAACATTGGTCCAACAATAGGGACACATGCTGGACCAGGAACCATAGCACTATTTTTCCTTGGGAAGGAAAGATAATGCAATTCAAAATGCACAATTAGCATGATTTTAAAATTATCTCAAGTTTTTGAGATAATTTTTTTCTTTTTTCTTAATTCAGCAAGGCTGAATTATCTTATTAACTGTGAACTGCGTACTGCGCACTGTGAACTGAATGAAGTTGAATTCTTTTATGTAAAATGTTAAAGTATAATGTAGGTTAAAACATATGTGTGTGTTTTAATAAAGTGTGGCATTGGAGGGATTGGTTGTATGTATGAATACATATGTGGGAAATATAAAGGTATTAATAAAAATTATATTATAGTTGAGAATAATGGAATAGGTTATAAGATATTTACTTCAGGTGCAACTATGTCATCAATGCCTAAAATTGATGAAGAGGTTAAGCTTTATCTAGAACAGATAGTAAGGGATGACTTTATTGGTCTTTATGGATTTGACACTAGAGAAGAACTTGAAATGTTTAAGTTGCTTCTAACAATAAATGGAGTTGGTGCAAAGGCAGCACTGTCACTTTTATCATTTAGCAGAATAAACAATTTAAAATATGCAATTATGCTGGGAGATGAAAAACATCTTTGCAAGGCTCCTGGAGTAGGTAAGAAAACTGCAGGAAGAATTATACTAGAATTAAAAGATAAAATTAAAAAAGAAGATATGGCAGAAGGTATTTCTAACCTTGATAATAAAGATAATGTAATTAGTATTGATGCAAATATTATTGCAGAAGCTTTAGGAGCCTTATTGGCTTTAGGGTATTCTGAAAAAGAAGCAGAATCAGCTTTAAAGAAAGTCAATAAGGAAGACACTTTAGAAAATATTATTAAAAATTGTTTGAAAGTTCTAATGGGATAGAGGTGGAATTATGGAAAGAATAATAACACCAAAAGAAATGTGGGAAGATGGAAATAGCTTAAGTTTAAGGCCTACAAATTTAAAAGAATATATTGGCCAAGAGAAGGTAAAAAAAAGATTAGATATTTTTATAAAAGCGGCTCAAAGCAGAAATGAGGCTTTAGATCATGTTCTTCTTTATGGACCGCCTGGATTAGGAAAAACAACTTTGGCTAACATTATAGCTAAAGAAATGGAAGGAGAACTTAAGGTTACTTCTGGGCCTGCCATTGAAAGGGCTGGTGATTTAGCAGCTATATTAACAACATTAAATAATAATGATGTTTTATTTATTGATGAAATTCATAGATTAAATAGAAATGTAGAGGAAATACTTTATCCTGCAATGGAAGATTATGTTCTTGATATAGTAATAGGAAAGGGTGCAGCAGCTAAATCTATAAGACTGGATTTGCCTAAGTTTACTTTAATAGGAGCAACAACAAGAATAGGTATGCTAACATCACCCCTTAGAGATAGATTTGGGGTATTATGTGATATGCAATACTATACAGTTGAAGAATTAAAGGAAATTGTAATAAGATCTTCTTTTGTTCTTGACTGTAACATAACAGAAGAAGGAGCTTATGAAATAGCTAAAAGATCTAGGGGCACCCCAAGAATTGCCAATAGATTACTAAAAAGAGTTAGAGATTATGCTCAAGTATATTCTGACTCTTTAATTAGTACAAAGGAAGCTAATGCTGCATTAAACCTTTTAGAGGTTGACAATATGGGCTTTGATAGAGTAGATAATAAAATTCTAGAGGCAATAATAGATAATTTTAACGGGGGACCTGTAGGAATAGAAACCTTATCCTATTTTATTGGTGAAGAATTAGGAACAATAGAAGATGTTTATGAACCTTATTTACTTCAAACTGGTTTCATTGTTAGAACTGCAAGAGGAAGAATTGCAACAGATAAAGCTTATAAACATTTAGGAAGAGTAAAAAATAATAATCAAGAAAAAATAATAGAACAACAAAAATTATTTTAAACTATAGGAGTAATATATGAAAGTAAGTGAGTTTGATTTTTATTTACCAGAAGAGTTAATAGCACAGCATCCATTAAAACAAAGAGATTCATCTAGATTAATGGTGCTAGATAAAAAAACAGGAGAAATAGAGCACAAAATATTTCATGATGTTATAAATTACTTAAATCCTGGTGACACTCTTGTTTTAAATAACACAAGAGTATTACCTGCAAGATTAATTGGTGAAAAAGAAGAAACAGGTGGAAAGATTGAATTCTTATTATTAAAAAGAATTGAAGGAGATAAATGGGAGTGCTTGGCTAAGCCTGGTAAAAGAGCAAAAGTAGGTGCAAGGTTTACTTTTGGAAGTGGCAGATTAAAATGTGAAGTTATAGATATAGCTGAAGAAGGAAATAGAATTATAGAATTTAGCTATGATGGAATTTTTGAGGAAGTTTTAGATGAACTTGGTGAAATGCCGTTACCTCCTTATATTACAGAAAAGCTTCAAGATAGAGAAAGATACCAAACTGTATATTCAAAAGAGGAAGGTTCAGCTGCTGCTCCTACGGCAGGATTACATTTTACAGAAGAATTATTAGATGAAATTAAGAAAAAGGGAATTAATATCGCCTATTTAACTTTACATGTAGGTCTTGGAACCTTTAGGCCAGTAAAGGTTGAAGATACAGATAGCCATGTAATGCATTCTGAATTTTATCAATTAGATGAAGAAAATGCAAAAATAATCAATGAAACTAAAAAAAGAGGAAATAAAATAATATCTGTTGGAACCACTTCCACCAGAACTTTAGAAACAATAGGAGATGAAAATGGCTTTGTAAGGGCACAAAGTGGATGGACTGATATATTTATCTATCCGGGATATAAATTTAAAGTTGTTGATGAGCTTATAACCAATTTTCACTTGCCAGAGTCAACTCTTATAATGCTTGTTTCAGCTTTAGCCGGTAAAGAAAACATAATGAGGGCTTATAATGAAGCTGTAAAAGAAAAATATAGATTCTTCTCCTTTGGAGATGCAATGATAATTAAGGAATAAAGTTTGGAGGAAGGAATTTTGAGCAAAAAAAGATATACTTTATTAAAAAAAGACGGAAAAGCAAGAAGAGGAAGATTTGAAACACCTCATGGGACAATAGAAACGCCTGTATTTATGAATGTTGGAACATTAGCTGTAATTAAAGGTGCTGTTTCAACTATGGATTTAAAGGAAATTGGGTGTCAAGTGGAATTATCAAATACATATCATTTACATTTAAGGCCTTCTGACAAAGTAGTTTATAAATTAGGTGGATTACATAAATTTATGAATTGGGATAGACCAATATTAACAGATTCAGGTGGATTCCAAGTATTTTCCCTTGCAAACATTAGAAAAATAAAGGAAGAAGGAGTATATTTCAGCTCCCATATTGATGGTAGAAAAGTATTTATGGGACCAGAAGAATCCATGCAGATTCAAAGTAATTTAGCTTCTACTATTGCAATGGCTTTTGACGAATGTATTCCAAATCCATCAACTAGAGACTATGTTGAAAAATCAGTAGCTAGAACAACAAGATGGCTTGAAAGGTGCAAAAAAGAGTTAGATAGATTAAATTCCTTAGATGAAACAATAAATAAAGAGCAAATGCTATTTGGAATAAACCAAGGGGGCTGCTATGAAGATATAAGAATAGAGCATGCCAAAACCATAACTAAAATGGATCTAGATGGATATGCTATTGGTGGATTAGCTGTTGGTGAAACTCATGAAGAAATGTATAGAATTATAGATGCAGTTGTACCTTATTTGCCAGAAGATAAGCCTATATACTTAATGGGAGTTGGAACACCAGAAAATATTTTAGAAGCTGTAGATAGGGGTGTTGACTTCTTTGACTGCGTTTTACCTGCGAGAAACGGAAGACATGGTCATGTATTTACTAAGGATGGTAAAATCAATATTATGAATGCAAAGTTTGAATTAGATACAAGGCCTATAGATGAGGGATGTGAATGTCCAGCTTGTAGAAGTTACACAAGAGCTTATATAAGACACTTATTTAAAGCAAAGGAAATGTTAGCAATGAGATTATGTGTGCTTCACAATCTTTATTTCTATAATAAGCTAATGAAAGAAATAAGAGATGCTATTGAAAAAGGCAACTTTAGTGAGTTTAAAGAACAAAAGCTTAGAGAATGGAAGGGCACAGTTAACAAGTAATATGGAATAGGTAACAGGTAAGAGGAAACATATAATGGGGATATTTCCCTTTTAACTATATAAGTTAGAAATGATATTTCTGATTAGGAAGGAAGAGTTTATGGAAGTAATAGGAGTTATTTTACCCTTTGTTGGAATGTTTGCAGTAATGTATTTTATGATGATTTTACCAGAGAAGAAGAGAAATAAACAATATAATGAAATGTTAGCTTCTTTGCAAAAATATGATGAAATCATCACAAAAGGTGGAATAATAGGAAAAATAATAATAGTAGATGAAAATACTTTAGTTATAGAAACTGGTGCTGAAAGAACCAGACTTAAAATAACAAAAAATGCTGTAGCATCAAAGGTAAATAAAGAGAAATAATAAGAATAATCCCCCTCAATATTTAATATATTTATATTGGGGGTGAGTTTTTTATGGAATGGGAAAATTATTTTAAGAGTATTTTCAAAGGATTAATTTTTGCTCTTATGGCAACATTTCTAGTTACAGCTATTTTATCTTTGGTGATGAACAATATGACTTTGCCAGATGGATTATTTAACATTATTTATGTTGTTATTTCTTGTTTGGCATTATTAATAGGTACTATAGTAGCTGTAAAAACCTATGGTAGTAAAGGATGGATTATTGGACTTTCAGTAGGCTGTATCTTCTACATATCCTTATATCTTATAGGAATACTATTTGGAGCAGAAGCAACTTTAACTGGATATGATTTTATTAAGTTTGTATTATGTATCCTAATCGGTGCTTTTTCAGGAATGCTTGGAGTAAATCTATAAAAAAGTACGAATAAAAAGGCTATGATAAATAAAATATGCTCGCTATAAGCTTATTACACATATTTTATTTATCTGCGCCAACATATTCATCACTTTTTTATATATAATGCAGAATGAAGGATGTTTTGCTTTATTTTACATATTAAATTTTTAGTAAAAATATAAATTATAACTTTTAAAAATTGCTTAATAAATGTATAATAATGGTATTCATAGTAATGAAATAGTTGCTATAAATTAACATAAGTAATATAATTTATATGAAAGATTACCAGAGGAGGAATAACATGAAGGGAAGAAGTAATCAGAAAGGTTCGATTTTACTAGTAATAAGTGTCCTAATTATTTTTTTATTAGCTTATTTAGGATTTGCTGGGGCTGTAATAGGCTCATATGAGGTAAAATCTTTTGATAAAGTAATTACAAAGGGTCTTGATTTAGAAGGGGGATCCTCAACAGTATTAAAAATAGAAAGTGATTCAGAGGAAATTTCTGAGGAAACATTAAGAGAAAATAAAGAAGTAATAGAAAAAAGATTAACACAAATGGATGTTGATAATAGTAATGTTGAGATTGAAGGAGAAAACAGCATTAGAGTTAATATGAGAAATAATGTTAAAACAGATTCTATAATTGAAAGGTTAACTCATAATGGAAAGCTTGAAGTTAAGGATGAAGAAGATAATATTATTTTAACAGAAAAGGATGTTAAAGAAGCAGAATATATTGTAAATGAATATTCTATAGAAATAACTTTAGCACTTACAGAAGAAGGGAAATCAACTTTTGCTGAATTTACAAAAAATAATATAGATAAATCAATAAAAATATTTTTAGATGGTAGTTCAATTTCAACTGAAACTATTGATGAAGCTATAACTAATGGAGAATTAAAAATCAAAGGTTTATATGATTTGGCAGGAGCAGAAAAATTTGTAGATCTTATTAATTCTGGAACTATTATAGGTACGGTAACTGCTGAAGAAACTGAATCAGTGGGACCTGCTTTAGGGGAAAATGCATATTCTAATATTACTAAAGGTCTTGCTATAGGAATTAGTGTGATATTTTTATTGATAATAGCTTATTACAAAATTCCAGGACTATTAGGAAGTGTATCTATATTATTAAATATTACTTTAATTTTAATTGCATATACAGAAAGTGATTTAGCTTTTACTAAATATAGTTTAGCTGCCTTAGTATTCTCTATTGCCATTTCAATTTTATCAAATATTCTAATATTAGATAAAATAAGCAGACAAATACCTTTATCAAAGAATTTAAAGAGTGCAGCAGTAGATGGTTTTGAAAAGGCAAACCCTATTATATTTAGAACAAATGTAATAATTTTTATCATATCTGTTATATCATATTACCTAGTACCTTTATCAATAAAAAGTCCAGCGGCAATAATTTTAATGGGATCTATATCAACAGCAATATGTTCCTTATTTGTAACTAAATCATTATTAAAATTAGCTGTTAATAGTATATTAAAAAATAAAAAACAATTTAAGGTAAAGAAGGCTTAGTAGTTATAAATATTTAAGAAGATAATAAGTAATACCTCCAAGTTTTATGGAGGTTTATTACTTTTTACCTATAAAACATTGTAATATTATATATTTTCAATTATAATATATGTGTTTTCTAGATTTTTTGGAGGAATTTATAATGCGTAAGTTTTGGGAGAGTATTTATAGTCCAAATTATATTAATGGATATAATCCCTTTATACTTAAAAATATGAATAAAGCTCTTGAGCAAATGGTAGAAGCTATAAATAATAGAAAGAAAATAATTGTTTATGGAATTCCTAATGTTGATGGATTATGTGCTCTGTCATCATTGATTTTAGTCTTAAAATATTTAAATGCAGATGTTGAATATGTAATCCACGATGAGGATTTTGCCAATGGAATAACTTTAGAAGATATTAATAATGAGGTTAATTTTCTTGGGGGAGAAGTTTTAATTGCACTAGGAATTGCTTTAAGATCAGCGAAAGAAGAAGAGCTTTGTAGAGATTTAGGTATAAATTTGATAGTTTTGGAAAATAAAGAAGTTAATGAAGAAAAAAAATACATATATATAAATCCAAATCAGAAGAGCTGCCAATATAGATATAAAAGCCTTTCTATCAGCGGATTAACATTTAAATTAATGCAGGCAATTGCAATTTATTATAATATAAAATGCATTAATAAATATTTGGATTTAATTGTTATTGGTGAACAGTGGTCTCAAGTACCTCTTAGGGGGGAAAGTGGGATTTTCATAAAAGAAGGTAAAAAGTTTTTGTTTAACACCAATAATCGTGGCTTAAGGGCCATAATGGATTATTATAATATAAAAAATATGAATAAAGATTTTATAGTACATATAATTGATGTAATTACTCCAACTATAAATGCAGTAAAAATTAATGATAATGCGAGAATAATAATTGAATTACTTACTACAATTAAAAAGGACAGGGCAGATCAAATAACTAAATATTTAAATAAATCAAAGAAAACTATATAATTATTTTGATAAGAAGGGTAAAATTATATTATGTTAAACTTATTTATAAAATAATTATATAGTTTATAATTTTTAGTAATGGAGGATTATCATGAACCTAAAAGAAAAAATAAGAATTATTGAAAATTTCCCTAAAGAAGGAATCAGCTTTAAGGACATTACAACAGTAATAGGTGATGGAGAAGCATTAAAATATTCTATAGATAAAATTGTAGAACACTTAAAAGATAAAAATATTGATTTAATAGTAGGGCCTGAAGCAAGAGGTTTCATTTATGGAGTACCAGTTGCTTATGCAATGGGAGTTGGATTTGTTCCAGTTAGAAAACCAGGTAAATTACCAGGGGAAACAGTATCTATAACATATGATTTAGAATATGGCACTGATACATTAGAAATTCACAAAGATGCTATTAAAAAAGGACAAAGAGTTGCAATTGTAGACGATTTATTGGCAACAGGGGGAACAATTGAAGCTGTTGCAAAACTTGTTGAATTAGCAGGTGGAGAAGTAGTAACTTTAGATTTTGCAATTGAACTTAAAGGCTTAAAGGGAAGAGAAAAGTTATCTAAATATGATATTATGTCATTAGTAGATTATGAGTTTTAATATTATTGAAATATTAGGGCATATATTATATAATAGAAGAAAATGGCTGGTTGTTTAACCAGCCAATTATTTTAGATTAAATCAATAAAGGAGATAATCCCATGTATGAAGGGCTGTTAAAAAAGATATATGAAAATTCACATAATATAGATAAAGATATTATAAAAAAGGCTTTTGACATTGCAAATGATGCTCATAAAACTCAAAAAAGGGAATCAGGAGAGCCCTATATAACACATCCTATAGATGTTGCTATAATTTTAGCAGAGATGGGCATGGATACAAGTACGATAGCTGCAGGGCTCCTTCATGATGTTATTGAAGATACTGAATATACATATGATGATTTAAAAAATTTATTTAATGAAGAAATAGCTAATTTAGTTCAAGGGGTAACTAAACTAGGAAAAATAGAATACAAATCTAAAGAGGAACAACAAGCGGATAATGTTAGAAAAATGCTTCTTGCAATGGCAAAAGATATAAGAGTAATAATAATAAAACTAGCAGATAGATTACATAACCTTAGAACTTTAAAATTTATGCCAAAACCAAAACAAAAACAAAAGGCAAAGGAAACTTTAGATATTTACGCTCCTCTTGCTCATAGGCTTGGTATATCAAAAATTAAATGGGAGCTGGAAGATCTGTCCTTTAGGTACCTACATGAAGAGGTCTATTATGATTTAGTAAAGCAAATTGCTGAAAAAAGAGCAGAAAGAGAAGTGTACATTGCCAAGATTACAAAGGATTTACATAAAAAGCTTGAAGAATCAGAAATTGATTCTGATATAGAAGGCAGACCAAAACATTTTTATAGCATTTATAAAAAGATGGTGAATAAAAACAAAAGTATTGAAGAAATATTTGATTTAACTGCTATAAGAATATTAGTAAATACAGTTAAGGATTGTTACGGTGTTCTTGGAATTGTACATACAATTTATAAACCTATTCCAGGTAGATTTAAAGATTATATAGCAATGCCAAAACCAAATATGTATCAATCTTTACATACAACAGTTATAGGGCCCCAAGGAAAGCCTTTTGAAATTCAAATAAGAACTTTTGAAATGCATAAGACTGCTGAATACGGTATAGCAGCACACTGGAAGTATAAAGAAGGGGATAGTGCTAAGGAAGATAGAGAGCAAAGCTTTGAAAGTAAACTTGCATGGCTTAGAGATATGCTTGAGTGGCAAAAGGAAACTTCAGATGCAGAAGAATTTATAGAGGGATTTAAAATAGATTTATTTGCCGATGAAGTTTTTGTATTTACTCCAAAGGGTGTTGTAATAAATCTTCCAAGTGGAGCAACTCCTATAGATTTTGCATATAGGATTCACACCGATGTTGGGAACAGATGTGTTGGAGCAAAGGTAAATGGAAAAATAGTTCCCCTTGATTATAAATTAAAAACTGGCGAAATAATTGAAATTTTAACTTCCAAAAATGCAAAAGGGCCCAATATGGATTGGCTTAATATAGTTAAAAGCAATCAAGCAAAAAGCAAAATAAGACAATGGTTTAAAAAGATTAAAAAAGATGAAAACATTGTAAAAGGCAAGGATTTATTTGAAAGGGAATTAAAAAAACAGGGAGTTAACTATTCAGATATTGCTAAAGGTGAAACTTATGAAAAACTAAGAAAAAGATATAATATTAATAGTATGGAAGATTTATATGCTTCCATAGGAGTGGGACAATTATCAGCATCTTCTTATATATCAAAATTAAAGGAAGAAAATATTACTGAAAAGCAAAGTGCAGAAAGTATTAATAAGGCAATTGAAGAACAGCTGGCTAAATCAGATAGATCTTTAAATAAAGTAACTAAAGATTATGGAATTACAGTTAGAGGCGAAAGGAACTTAATGGTTAGATTTGCAAAATGCTGTAATCCAGTTCCTGGTGATGATATTAAAGGATATGTTACAAAGGGTAGAGGAGTTTCAGTTCATAGAGCAGACTGCAATAATTTAAAATCATTAATAAAATATGATAAAAATAAGGTTGTTGAAGTTTCCTGGGGAAGAGCTAAGGGAGCTGATTATATAGCAGAAATTCAAGTTGAATCTGATGATAGAGAAGGAATCTTAGCAGATATTATTAATGTAATTTCAGAAAGTAAACTTCCAATAAGCTCAATAAATGCCCAATCAGCTAAAGGAAATACAGCAAAAGTAAATATAAAAATTAGAATTTATTCTGTAGAACAATTAAGAGAACTTATGAAAAAAATAAGAAGAATAAAAGGTGTTATGGATGTTTACAGAATGAATAGTTAGGAGTGGCTATGAGAGCAGTTGTACAAAAGGTAACATCATCAAAAGTAATAGTAGATAATAAAGTAATTGGCTCAATAAATGCAGGTCTTAATGTGTTAATAGGAATATCAAAAGAAGACACAATAGAAGACTTAAAATATATGAAAGATAAAATATTAAATCTTAGGATTTTTGAAGATGAAAATGGTAAAATGAACTTATCCTTATTAGATGTAAAAGGTGACATCTTAGTTATTTCTCAATTTACCCTATACGGTGATTGCAGAAAAGGAAGAAGACCAAATTTTATGGAGGCAGAAGGTGGAGAAAAAGCAAAGGCCTTATATGATGAGTTTGTAGCTATGCTTAAGGAATCTTCCCTAAAAGTAGAAACAGGAGAATTTGGAGCTTATATGAAGGTGGATATACAAAATGATGGCCCTGTTACACTAATGATTGATAGTAAACGCAATTTTTAAGGAGGTTTAGTATGAAAGTTGAAACTTTAACAGTTGGCACAATGCAGGAAAACTGTTACCTTATTATAGATGAAAATACAAATAAGGCAGCATTAATAGATCCAGGTGCAGGAGCTGATTATATTGAAAAAACAATAAAATCTCATGGAGTAGATTTAGAAGCAATATTTTTAACTCATTGTCATTTTGATCATAATGGAGCTGTTGATATACTTAAAGAAAAATTTGATGCAGAGGTATATTTAAATGAGGCTGAGGCTGAATATATGAATATGGATTCTACAGGTCTTTTTACTAAATTAGAATGCAAGTATAAATATGTTACAGAAGGTGAAAATGTTACTGTTGGAAAATTAAACTTTAAGCCTATTTTCACTTCAGGTCATACTGCTGGAGGAACATGCTATTTAGTAGAAGATAAATTATTTAGTGGTGATACCTTATTTAAAGGAGCAATAGGAAGAACTGACCTTTTAGGTGGGAACTTTCATGACCTTATAAGTAATATAAAAAATAAGCTTATGATTTTAGAGGATAATGTAGAAGTTTACCCAGGTCATGGGGATAAATCTACAATTTTAGAGGAAAGAAATAATAATCCTTTTCTAGCTTAAGAGGAGTATAAATGAAAGCAACTATAAGATTAAATGATTTAAAATATAGATATGATGTTTATCAAATGTTTAACATATACTATCCCTTAGATGAAATAAAATTTGAGGAAGAGGGAGAGTATATAGTTAATATTTTTGATGATAAAGCAAGCTTTAAATATAAGGATTTCCATAAGGAAGTTATTATTAAAGAAAATATTAAGGATGAAATTAAAAAACTGGTTTTCTCCTCATTAAAAGAAATAACTGGAGACTATTATCCTTGGGGAACTTTAGTTGGAATAAGACCTTCAAAAATAGCTTTAAAGCATTTAGAAGAAGGAGATAGTGAAAAAAGAGTTGTTGAAATTTTTAAGGAAAAGTATCTAGCTTCAGAAGAAAAAGCAAGGTTATGTATAGAAATTGCTAAAAAAGAAAAAAACTTTATTAATAAAGATGAAAAAAATATTGCTATATATATTGGTATGGCTTTTTGTCCAACAAGATGCTTTTACTGCTCTTTTACAGCTAATCCAATTATGAGCAATAAGAAAAATGTAAATCCATATTTAAATGCTTTAAGTTATGAAATTTCTGAAATGGAAAAATATATTGAGGAGAGAAATTTAAAGATTGAAAGTGTTTATTTTGGAGGGGGTACACCAACTTCAGTAAATAATGAAGATTTTGAATTTATAATGAAGAAGATATGTGGTAGCTTTATCTTAAATAAAAATGTAAAGGAATTTACTGTAGAATGTGGTAGACCTGATAGTATAACAGTTGAAAAACTAGAAACTATGAAGAAATATAATACAACAAGGATAAGTATTAATCCTCAAACTATGAATGATAAAACCTTAAAAATGATAGGTAGAGGACACACCTCTAAAGAAGTTATAGAAACCTTTGAAGTTGCAAGAAAACTTGGTTTTGATGATATAAATATGGATATTATTATTGGCTTACCTGGAGAAGGAATAAGCGAAGTTAATCATACAGTAAAGGAAATACTTAAGCTAAAGCCCGATAGTTTAACCGTTCATGGATTGTCTTTAAAGAGGGCTTCAATATTACATGAGAACTTCATATTAAAAAAAGGCATTCAAGTTAAAAGGCAAAGTGAACTATCAGAAATGTATGAAGCTAGCAGAAATCTAGCAAAAGAATTAGGCTTAGAACCATATTATATGTATAGACAAAAAAATATGGTTGGAAATATGGAGAACATAGGCTATAGTAAAAAAGGAAAAGAAAACCTATATAATATTGAAATGATAGAAGATAAACAAACTATAATAGCTTTAGGAGCAGATGCAGTTTCAAAGGTAGTTTTTCTAAAAGAAAATAGAATTGAAAGATTTGGCAACGTAAAGGACGTTAAAGAATATATAAATAGAATAAGTGAAATGGTTGAAGAAAAGAAAAAGTTGTTGGATACACTTTATTTAAAATAGGAGGAGATATTAATGGAAATCCAAGCGCCAAAGGGTACTAAGGATATGCTTCCACAAGATGCCTATAAGTGGCAATATGTTGAAGGCGTATTAAGGGAAGTTTCAAAAGCTTTTGGGGTAAGAGAAATTAGAACACCAATTTTTGAACATACTGAGCTATTTTTAAGAGGGGTTGGAGAAACAACAGATATAGTTCAAAAGGAAATGTATACTTTTAAGGATAAAGGTGATAGAAGTATTACTTTAAAACCAGAAGGAACTGCACCTTCCGTTAGAGCTTTTATTGAAAACA
The DNA here is from genome assembly GCA_012520205.1 of Clostridiales bacterium. Taxonomy (GTDB): domain Bacteria; phylum Bacillota; class Clostridia; order Clostridiales; family Clostridiaceae; genus Clostridium. Next base: position 2,700 of record JAAYOT010000107.1, on the reverse strand, counting down.
GACTATTTAATGAAGCACAGCCAACAAAGCTTTATTATATTATCCCGTGCTTTAGATATGAAAATGTACAAAAGGGAAGACTTAGACAATTCCATCAATATGGAGTTGAAATGTTTGGTTCAAAAGAGCCAACTATGGATGCTGAAGTAATTTCCCTTGCTATGGAAGCCTTGAAGAAATTAGGCCTAAAAAGTTTAAGCTTAAATATAAATAATTTAGGTTGTCCTAAATGCAGACCAAAATATAATGAAGCATTGAAAAGTTACTTAAAAGAAAACTATGATGATTTGTGTGATACTTGTAAAACAAGATTTGAAAAAAATCCAATGAGAATTCTTGATTGTAAAGAAAAGAAATGTAATGCAATAACTAAAAATGCACCAATAATCCTAGATTATGTATGTGAAGAGTGCGATAACCATTTTACAGAAGTAAAAAAATATTTAGATGTATTAAATATTGAATATAAAATAGATCCAGGTATTGTTAGAGGTTTAGATTATTATACTAAAACAATATTTGAAATTTTAAATGAAGATTTTACAGTTTGCGGCGGAGGAAGATATGATAAGCTTATTGAAGAAATAGGCGGTCCTGATATGCCAGCTGTAGGCTTTGGATTAGGCTTAGAAAGACTTATTATGACTTTAGAACAAGAAGGTATAGAAATACCTAATGAAGGCTATATTGACCTTTATATAGGTTCTAGAGGAGATAAGGCTAAAATGGAGGCCTTTGTTTTAGCTAAAAAACTTAGAGAACTAGGAATAAAAACAGAAATAAATCATATGGGAAGAAGTGTTAAGGCAGAAATGAAGTATGCAAACAAAATAGGTGCCTTATACACAACAATCCTAGGTGATGATGAACTTGAAAATAAGACTTTAAAACTTAAAAGAATGAGCGATGGAGAACAATTTGAAGCAGGTCTAGATAATATAGAAAGTATTAAAGATGTTCTAAAGTAGTTAAGGAGGAAGACAAGATGGGTGAGGCTTTAAATGGCTTAAAAAGAACCATGATGTGTGGAGAAGTTAGAGAGACAAATGTATCTCAACAAATTACCCTAATGGGATGGGTTCAAAGAAATAGAAAATTAGGTGGTTTACAATTTATTGATTTAAGAGATAGAACAGGTATCATGCAAATAGTTTTTGGTGAAGAAATAAATGCAGAAGCTTTTGAAAAGGCTAAAGCAGTAAAACCAGAATATTGTATTGCTGTAACTGGAGAAGTTGTACTAAGGGAAGCACCAAATGAAAATTTACCAACAGGACTTGTTGAATTAAAATGTGAAAGCTTAAAGGTGCTTTCAGAATCAGAAACACCACCAATATATATTAAAGAAGGTCTAGATGCAGATGAAAGAATAAGACTTAAATATAGATATTTAGACCTTAGAAGACCGGATATGCAAAGAATATTTATGATAAGAAATAGAGCAACAAAGGCAGTACGTGATTATTTAGATAATAATGGATTCTTAGATATAGAAACTCCAATGTTAACTAAGAGTACACCAGAAGGAGCTAGGGATTATCTTGTGCCTTCAAGAAATTATCCAGGAATGTTCTATGCACTTCCTCAATCCCCTCAAATCTTTAAGCAATTATTAATGGTATCAGGTTTTGATAAATACTATCAAATTGTTAAATGCTTTAGAGATGAAGATTTAAGAGCAAATAGACAACCAGAATTTACTCAAGTAGACTTAGAAATGAGTTTTGTTGATCAAGATGACGTAATAGCTTTAAATGAAGGATTAATAGCTCATGTATTTAAAGAAGTAGCTGGCGTTGATGTTAAGCTTCCGATTAAGAGAATGAAGTTTAAAGATGCTATGGAAAAATACGGTTCAGATAAACCAGATTTAAGATTCGGAATGGAAATAACAAATATTACAGAAGACGTTAAAGATATGGATTTTGTAGTATTTAAATCTGCAATTGAAGCTGGCGGTTCTGTAAGAGCCTTATGCTTAAAAGGTGGTGCAAGCCTTGGAAGAAAACCAATTGATAAATTAGGTGAATTTGTAAAAACATATAAAGCAAAGGGATTAGCTTGGATTCAGATTAAGGAAGATGGTATTAAATCTTCAATAGCTAAATTTTTAACAGAAGAAGTTACAAATTCAATAATAAAAACAATGAATGCAGAAGTTGGAGATGCTATTTTTATAGTAGCAGACAAAAATTCTGTAGTATTCCAAAGCTTAGGTGCTTTAAGATTACATTTAGCTAAAGAATTTGATTTAATAAAGGATAAAAATGAGTTTAACTTTACTTGGATTACAGAATTCCCACTTCTTGAATACAATGAAGAAGAAGAAAGATATTCAGCTGCTCATCATCCATTTACATCACCAATGGATGAAGATATAGATTTATTAGAAACTAATCCTGGAGCAGTTAGAGCTAAAGCTTATGACTTAGTACTAAACGGAGAAGAATTAGGAGGAGGTTCAATAAGAATCCATGATTCAGCTCTTCAAAAGAGAATGTTTAAGGCTTTAGGCTTCACAGAAGAATCTGCACAAGAAAGATTTGGATTCCTAATAGATGCCTTTAAATTCGGACCACCACCACATGGAGGTTTAGCCTTTGGTCTAGATAGAATGATAATGTTCTTAGCAGGAACTGAAAATATTAAAGATGTTATAGCCTTCCCTAAAAATCAAAATGCCTTTGACTATTTAAGTGA
>JAAYOT010000106.1 GCA_012520205.1 Clostridiales bacterium | reverse complement strand
TCCCAGTGCTATAAGTCCCTGCTTGGTCATATCTGCATCTAGGTGACACATACCTCCTGTATGAAGCTGAACAACTTTTACACCGGTTTCAGAAATAGTACGAGCATCCACATCAGAATCAATGTCTGCCTCCATAACTCCAATTTTTATTTCATTTTTTAAAGCATTTATTGTTTTTGTAAGGGTTGTAGTTTTTCCTGAACCAGGAGATGACATTACATTTAATAAGAAAGTTTTTTCTTTTTTTAACTCTTCCCTAAGCAAATTTGCCTGATGATCATTGTCTTCAAAAACACTTTGTTTTATCTCAAGTACCCTGAAATCACCCATATTATACCTCCACCCTTATTTTTAATTTTTTTAATTATCCCTTTGATAAAAGCTTAACATTGCAGTTTTTATATGTCAATATTTTCCAGTTGTTCTTTCATACAATAATTTATAAACTTTGCAGCATAAAAAAAAGAACCCTCAATTACATGTAAACTTGCACCAAGTACATGATTGAAGGTTCCTATTTAAAAATTATATTTACTTTTCCCTTGGTAATTTAACTTCAAATATAGTCTGATCATTATCACTATAAGCAGATATATTTCCACCATGGAGTTCTACTATATTTTTTGTTATTGCTAATCCTAAGCCTGATCCCCCTATATTACTATTTCTTGATTTTTCTATTCTGTAGAATCTATCAAATATATAGGGTAGATCTACAGATGGTATGGATTGACCGTAATTTATAACTTGAACCACAGCCCATTCTTCTTCAGCCCTTGTAACTATGTCTACATAATAGCCTTCCTGACCATATTTAATGGCATTGGAAAGTAAATTTTCAAAAACACGAACTAATTTTTCTCCATCTCCATTTACAATTAACTTATCCTCTGAAAACCTGACTCTTGATTCCATATTTACCTTCTTAAATTGGTATTCAAAGTAGGCAGTTACCTGACCTAACAACTCTACTAAATTAATATTATTTTTATTTAATTTAATAGTGTTATTTTGCATTTTAGTAAGTTCAAATAAATCATTAATAAGCAAACTTAAGCTTTTTGCCTTTTCATAGGCTATATTGGCATAATATCTAAGCCTAAGCTCATCTTCATATTTATCATTATCTATAATTTCTAAATAGCCCATTATTGAGGTTAGTGGTGTTCTTAAATCGTGGGAAACATTTGTTATTAAATCATTTTTAGTTTTTTGGGCCTTTCTTTCTTCTATGGTTCTCTCTTTAAGCTTCTGGGAAATGCTATTTATATTATCTGCTAGGATCTTCATATCATTATTTGTATTAACTTCTATTAATCTGTCTAAATCACCATTAGCCATTATTTCTGTTTGGTCTATTATGTCTGCTAAACTTTTTCTTTTTCTATAGGTTATTAGTAAGTAATATCCTAAAAAAATCATCAATACTACTAAATAAGCAAAAAATCCATTTAAAAATCTATACTTAATAGTGCGCCATAGGTCCCAAATATACCAAATAATTTCTGAATCGGTGTTTTTATATAAATAATTTAATATACCTTTTTCTATAAAGAAGGTAACTGCAGTTAATAGTATGGCATAAATTATATCCATTACTGAAGACAAGGCCATTTTATATAATCTTTTATTTTTCAATTTTATAACCAACTCCCCAAACAGTATGAATTATTTTATTCCCTTCCATATACTGTTCTATTTTATCTCTCAATCTGCTTATATGAACCATTACAGTGTTATTAGATTGATAGTATTTTTCTTTCCATACCCTTTCAAATATTTCTTCTGTGGTAAAAACTCTTCCTCTATTTGTTGCTAGTAAATAGAGAATTTCAAATTCCCTTGCTGTTAAGGATACCTCATGATCATCTATTGTTACCTTATGTTTTCTTTTGTCTATAACCATGGACTCAATTCTTATTACATTATCTGAAGCCTGCATATTAGTATTTAAAAAATAGGCCCTTCTAATTAATGCCCTTACCCTAACTATTAGCTCTAGGTGGTTAAAGGGCTTGCAAACATAATCATCAGCTCCAGTCATAATCCCTTGTATTTTATCCATATCTTCTGCCTTTGCACTTAACATAAGAATTGGGATATTATACTTTCCTCTTACCCTTCTGCAAACCTCTAAGCCATCCATCCCTGGCATCATAATATCTAGAATCATTAAATGAATTTCTTCATTTTCTAGTATATCTAGGGCTTCCTGTCCATTACTTGCTTTAATCACCTGATAGCCTTCATTTACAAG
>JAAYOT010000105.1 GCA_012520205.1 Clostridiales bacterium | reverse complement strand
CACTGTGAACTGTGAATTGTGCACTGTGAACTGATAAAAGTGCTTCGCACTTGTTTACTAAGTAGCAAAGATAAATATATATTCATAATAAAAATATATATTTATCTTTGCCTTTTCATTGTAACTTTCAGAAACTGCCCAGTAGTTTCATCTTTAATTGTGTATTTTGAATTTTGAATTTTGAATTGCAAATAGCTCTGCTATTTGCCTAAGCAGTATTCTGCCAAAACTTTTTGCAAATCATAAATATTTACCGAACTATTAAAGTTCTTAGTAATTGGCAGAGCAGTGCCTGATATCCAAATTTTTAGTTCTGCTTCTAAATCAAAGTGCCCATTAGTTTCTATACTAAAATGAGTTATTGATCTATAGGGAATTGAATGATATTCTGTCTTTTTGCCTGTTACCCCTTGCTTATCTACTAAAATCAATCTTTTGTTTGTAAAAATATATAAATCTCTAATTATCTTATAAGCTTTATCTATTTTTTCATCCTTAGTTAGTATTCTCTCGTATTCCTTGTTAAGATTTTCAATTTTTACTTCTGAAGCATTTCCTATTAAGCCATTGAATATTCCCATAATATCATCTCCTAATATTATAATAAAAGGGCTACTAAATTAAAAGCAGCCCCCCTTCATCTATTATATTATATTCAATACTAAAGTATTAATAGCAAATAAAGCCATAGCTATAATTGTAAGTTTTAATAAAAATGATTCCCTTGTTCTAGCTTTATTTTTTTGAAAAAATGTTTCTGTTTTACTTCCTTGAATTAATCCACTTAAAGCATCTGATTTGCTTGGTTGTAATAATACTGATACTATAACAATAATTCCAAGTACAACTTGTAATACTAATAGAAAAGTTTTCATACTTATACCTCCCATGGTAAGTTCGCTCATATTTACATAAAGTAATATTAACACACTTAAATACTACATGTCAATTAACAGTTAACAATTGTCAATTATCAATTTATGATGATTTTTAGCTTGTTAATAGTTAAAGAATAATTACTTTATTATTTATATGTAAAAAATTTTTTATAGCAGAAATTAACCTTATTGTGTATATCTGCAATACTTAATGAAGAAAAACTGCTGCACAAAATAGTTTGTGCAGCAGCTTTATATATAGTAAACTAATTTGTTATACTATTATTTAATATTGAAGAATGCTTTTCTTCCTCTGTATTCAGCAATTTCGTCTAATTCTTCTTCAATTCTTAATAATTGATTGTACTTAGCAACTCTTTCAGATCTTGCTGGAGCACCAGTCTTGATTTGTCCTGAATTTGTAGCTACAACTAAGTCAGCAATTGTAGTATCTTCAGTTTCTCCTGATCTGTGAGAAATAACTGCTGTGTAACCAGCTCTGTTAGCCATTTCTATAGCATTTAGAGTTTCTGTTAAAGTACCAATTTGGTTTAACTTGATTAAGATTGAGTTACCAACTCCCATGTCGATACCTTTTTCTAATCTTTCAGTGTTAGTAACGAATAAATCGTCTCCTACTAATTGAACTTTCTTTCCTAATCTTTCAGTTAATAGCTTCCAGCCTTCCCAGTCTTCTTCAGCCATACCATCTTCAATTGAGATGATTGGATATTTGTCAACCCAAGCTTCTAGGAAGTCTACCATTTCAGCTGCAGATAAAGTTTTTCCTTCATGTTCTAAAACATATTTTCCATCTTTGTAGTATTCTGATGAAGCAGCATCAATAGCTATGAACATATCTTTTCCAGCTTCATAACCAGCTTTAGTTACAGCTTCTATAATTACTTCTAGAGCTTCTTCGTTTGATTTAAGGTTTGGAGCGAATCCACCTTCATCACCGATAGCTGTTGAATATCCTTTTTCAAGTAATATTTTCTTTAATGTATGGTAAACTTCAGCACACATTTGTAATGCAGCAGTGAAAGTCTTAGCTCCTACTGGCATAATCATGAATTCTTGTAAGTCTACTGAGTTATCAGCATGAGATCCACCGTTGATTATGTTCATCATTGGAACTGGTAATACTTTTGCATTAACTCCACCAACATATTGATATAAAGGTAAATCTAATGATTTAGCTGCTGCTTGTGCAACTGCAAGTGAAACACCTAGTATAGCATTTGCTCCTAAGTTTCCCTTGTTGTGAGTTCCGTCTAATTCGATAAGCATTTTATCGATATATGTTTGATCATAAACATTACATCCGATTAATTCTTCTGCTATTGTATCATTAACATTTTGAACTGCCTTTAAAACACCTTTTCCAAGATATACATCTTTATCTCCATCTCTTAATTCAACTGCTTCAAACATTCCAGTTGATGCTCCTGATGGAACAGCTGCTCTTCCTACAGTACCGTCTTCTAAGTAAACTTCTACTTCTACTGTTGGGAAACATCTAGAGTCAAGTATTTGTCTTGCTACAACATCTACTATTTCACAATAATTTTTCATTATTTTTCCTCCTTAAATTTTGAACCTTTTTATTTTTCTTATACCTTAGTATTATTTCTTCACTATTTATAAATATTCATAATGAAGAAGTTTAAAACCAGGTTAATAAGCTTTAGAAAACTAATAATTAAAAGGATTGTTAATTTTCTGTTTTAATTATACCACTTTCACCAATATTTACAATATGTAATTTTCTTAATTTGCCCTAACTTTTGAAAATAACCATAATTTTGCTAATCTTATCTGCATTTTTCATCATTGTTATTTTTTTAACATGATAAGCAAAAAAGAACCAATCTATGGTTCTTTAACTTAAATTTCTACTTTGAAAATAATTATTAATCTTTTTTTCCCATTCCTTAGCTATTTTTATGTCTATAATACGTATATCTTCTATAAAGCTTTCTAAAACGTCAAGTTTATGAAAGCCCTTCATCAAATGGCGAGGGTAGGTTACCTTCTTGCTAAAACACTGCTTTGGATCAATTACCATTATCTTATTATCACTGGTTATATATAAATCTCTACACCTTGCATCTAATTTAGTGAATTTTAATCTTTTAAATTCCTTAAATAATTCATATATATTTGATGATATTTCATAACTAATACCATGCTTTTTAATATAATGATCCAGCCTTATTCCAGGTACCTTATCTCTTACTATATAATATTCTCCCATCCTATGTAATTTAGGAAAATAGTCCGATTTAGACACTTTTTTAAGTATTTCACCTTCTTCTTTGCAGCATTTCTTTTTTTGAAATATCTTTACAGCCTTATTTTCAGGCAATTCATATACAATTCCATTGTGACCTTCCCCTAAAAGCCTTGCTTCCTTAAAAAGCTTTTCTGTCTCTAAATCAAAATCTGCCGAATAAGCATATGTTCTAGGCATAAATTTCTCCTACTAAAAATACTATTATTATATATTATTAGACTAGTGCTGTAATAATGACAAAAAAAGAAGATACACCCTAAATAAGAATGTATCTTTCATTTCTTGACTTGATGCTGAAATTATTCAAAAATAACTGATGTTGGGTCAACTGAATCTCCGAAAGCTGGTAATAAAGTTGCATCATATGCATCTTTGAAGAATCCTTCTTCAATTAATGTAGTTATTTCTTGATCTAACCACTCTTTTAATTCTGCATCGCCTTTTTTAACTGCTGGAGCGATAAATGCTTCATCTCCTAAGTTTTCTATATAAGTAGTGAAACCCTCGTTTTCTCTAGCCCAGGCAAATAGTAATGTATTATCATGAGCTAATGCTGCTCCTCTTCCATCTAGTAAAGCATTAAAAGCTTCTGTATTTTGTTCATATCCTACTAATTCAATTTCTGGATAGTTTTTAGTGAAAAATGTTTCTGCTGTTGTTCCCTTATTAACTATAAGTTGTTTTCCCTTTAAGTCTTCTACTGATTTTATTGGTGCTCCATCTGGTGAAACTATTCCAATATCAACTTTCATATATGCTTTTGCAAAATCAACTACTTCTTCTCTTTCTGGAGTTTGTGTAAAGTTAGCTAAAATTATATCAACTTTATTTGATTGTAAGTATTCAACTCTGTTAGCAGCTTCAACTAAAACAAATTCTACTTTAGATTCATCTCCAAGTAAGTCCTTAGCAATTCTTTTAGCTAAATATATATCATATCCTTGGCTTTCACCCTTTTCATCTACATAGCCGAAAGGTGGCTTATCGCTAAATACCCCAATTCTTACTGCCCCTGCTTCTTTTATTGCCTCTATTGTTGAAGTTTTTTCTTCTTCCTTTGGTGAGCAGGATACTAATGCTCCAAATGCTAGTACTAATGTTAATGCTAATGAAATTATTTTTTTCATTTATTTTCCCCCTTTTTGTTTATATAATTTATTTAAAATTTATTATAAGCTTATTTATATAATTCAAAGGATTCTAAGAACCTCTTTGCCCTATCTGTTTTTGGCTTTTCAAAAAATTCTTTAGGTTTACCTATTTCTATAATTTTTCCTTCTTCCATAAACACAACTTTATCAGCAACGTTTTTTGCAAATTCCATTTCATGAGTAACTATAACCATAGTCATTCCGTTATTTGCAAGTTCTAATATTACCTTAAGAACTTCCCTAACCATTTCTGGGTCTAAAGCTGCTGTTACCTCATCAAAAAGCATAATTTCTGGATTCATACATAATGCTCTAACTATTGCAATTCTTTGCTTTTGTCCCCCTGATAATTCTCTTGGGTATGCAAATTTTCTATCCTTTAGTCCAACTCTTTCTAAAAGCTCATCTGCTTGTTCTTCAACTTCTGCCTTTTCTCTATTTTGTGCCTTCATTGGTCCAAGTAAAATGTTATTTATAACATTCATATGAGGAAATAATTCGTAGCTTTGAAAAACCATTCCTATTGTTCCTCTTACTTTTTCAAAAGGTAGATCTTTTCCTAAAGAGCCATAGTTTTTGAATATTATTTCTCCCTCTTTAATTTTTTCCAGGCCATTTATACATCTTAATAATGTACTTTTACCACAGCCTGATGGACCTAATATAACAACTACTTCTCCCTTTTTAACTTCTAAATCTATTCCCTTTAAGGCTTCTCTATCATCATAAGATTTTTTTACATTACTTAATTTTAATAATACTTCTTCACTCATAAAGCCCCTCCTAGTTTAGTTTTTTCTCTAAGGCCTTTGCCCCTAAAGATATTGGAAAACATATTAAAAAATAAACTATTAATAGGAATCCATATATCCATATGGATACAAGGGGTTCAGTTATTGCTGTTCTTTCTATAATTTGCTGGCCTACTTTAACTAAATCTATTGCTCCTATTAATGTCATTAAAGTTGTTGTTTTTATCATTCTTGTAGTTAAATTAATAATTGATGGTATTACTCTTCTAATACTAATTGGTACTATTATATATCTGTATATTTGAACTCTATTTAGAGAAAGTGCCTGAGCTGATTCATAATATATTTTAGGAATGGAAGTTATTGCTCCCCTAACTAAATCTCCTATTTCTGCAGTTCCCCATAATGCAAAAACTATATATCCTACAAGTATGGAATCTAGATGAATATTAAAGATATTTGGTACTCCAAAGTAAAATATGAAGAGCCAAACCATTAAGGGTATAATTCTTATACTTTCTAAATAAAGGGTAGTTATAAACTTAATTACTTTATTTTTACTCGTCATTATTATTCCTAAAATAATTCCAAGAATTGTTGAAAGTATAACAGATACTACTGATACTTTAAGAGTTACCATTAACCCCTCCAGCATTCTATTCATATTATCTGCATTAAATACTACACTAGTTGCCAAACTCTCCATATCTTAACCTCCTCTCTATTTTTCTAGCTGCTATTGACATAGGAAGTAAAATTATTAAATAGAATATTATAACTAATATTAATGACTCTTTGGTTTTATAATACATTCCAATAATTCCTTTTGTTAAGAACATAAGCTCTCCTACTGCTATAGAAGCTATAACTGATGTTTCTTTAACTAAAAATATACAGTTTGCAGCAACAGAAGGTATTGATATTGAAAAACTAATAGGTAAGACAATATACCTTAATATTTGAGTTTTACTTAACCCTAATGCTTGTCCACTTTCTAATTGTGTTTTTGAAACTGCATCTACTCCTGATCTAAAGGATTCTGCCATATAGGCTCCTCCAAGGAAGGATAAGCCAATAACCCCACAGGCAAATCCGCTTAATTTTATGCCCAGCTTAGTTAATCCAAAATATAAAAAGAATACTTGTAATAATAGTGGAGTATTTCTTGAAAATTCTATGTATACTTTTGAAATAATTCCTATAATTTTTATATTAAAATATCTTGCTGCTTCTATTACTATTCCAATTATAATAGAGAAAATTATTGATAATATAGAAAGCTTCAATGTCATTATTGTAGCTTCAATAAAATCTGGTATTCTATTAACCATAAATTCCAAATCTAGCCCCATACAACGCCTCCAAATCTTATTATTTTTCAATAAAAAAAGCTCCGTCTCTATATTGTAAGAGACGAAGTATACTCCGCGGTTCCACTCTCATTGAACAAAATCTTGTTCCAACTTAATTTCGCTATAGACGGCGAACCGTTAAAATGCTAAAGACTTCACATTTTATGCTCCGAAGTGCACTTCATATATTATAATTTTAAAGGCTCTCAGCAAGTACCTTCTCTCTGTGAAAATTATTAATATACTACTTTCTTCTTCAACGCTTTCCCAGTATTCCGATATGTTTTATTATATTATATTATATTATATTATATTATTTATTCATTTTTTGTCAATACTTTTTTTGTTAATACATTCATTAAATACATATTTTTTCTCTAATATATTTTATAACATTTGTTTCATATTTTTACAAGCTATTTTTATATATATTAATACTTAAATTATTCTATTATATTCCTTTCTGTGATTACTTTATAAAAAAAACTACCCCAAAATTTACTTTGAGGTAGTTCCTATCTATTACTTATTTACTTTTACTTTTTAACTATTCCCTTTTACTTATTATTTGCCTGCACTTATCTCTTTTCTCCAAAGTACACAACCGCTAATGTTCCAGGGCCTGTATGAGAACCTATTACACATCCAATATCAAATACAAGTACTTCATTAGCAGAAGTCTCTGTTTCTATCATATTTTTTAATAACTCAGCGTCTTCTTTAGAGTCAGCATTCATAATAAATACTACTTGTTCTTCTTTATTGATTCCTCTTGTCTTATAGTCATTTAGTAAGTATTTTATTGCCCTTTTTCTTCCCTTTACCTTATCAGCTACTACAGCTTTTCCTTCATCATTTACTTTTAATACTGGTTTTATATTTAAGATACTTCCAACGGCTGCCGCTGCTCCTGAAAGACGTCCACCCCTCTTCAAATGATTTAAATCATCTACTATTATTGAGTGAATTACCTTAAGTTTATTATCTTCTATAAATTTTATTGCTTCTAAAAGTGGAGTTCCCTTATCTAACATGCTTTTTAAAGTATAAACTAATAATCCTTCTCCAAGGGATGCGCTTAATGAATCTATAGTATGTATTTTTGCATCACTATATTCTTCTAGAATCATTTCTTTTGCTTTCACTGCACTATTATATGTACCACTTAAAGCTGATGATAAACCAATATATACTATTTCATCGCCCTTTTCTATGTATTTTTTAAAGACTTCATAAAAAGTTCCTATATTTACTTGAGTAGTTGTAGGCATTGCACCTTCTCTTATAAGTTTAAAGAACTCTGCATGACTTAAAGTTTGCCCTAAATCATCAGGTATAAATTTTCCATTTATGTTAACCATCAATGGTACTACTTCTATATTGTTTTCCTTTACATAATCTAAAGATAGGTCACATCCTGAATCAGTAATTATTTTTATACTCATATTTTCAACTCCTAAAGTTTTATTTAATAATTTATATATTTCTCATATTTATTTTTATCAAATTAGTATTTTTTATTATATTATTGTTTTTTCATTATATACTTTATTACTTTTATTGTCAAACCTTTTGATTGTCAAAATAATCCACTTTTTCAGTTTTCAGGTTTCAGTTTAGGAAATAATTCAGCTGAGCTGAATTATAGAATAAGAAAAGCCTTTGTTTCAAAAAACAAAGGCTTTTTATGCATTTTTGTAAACTCCTTTGGAGTTTATTCCTTAACTGCACTGAGAATAAGTTTACTTGTTCTCAATAAGTGTTTTTCCAGTCATTTCTGCTGGTACTTCTAGTCCCATTCTATCTAAGATAGTTGGTGCAATGTCAGCAAGTTTTCCTTCATTTAGTCCCTTACCTTCTGTGTTGTTTGATACCCAAAGGAATGGTACTGGGTTAGTTGTATGAGCTGTATATGGATTTCCTGTTGAGAAATCTATCATTGTTTCTGAGTTACCGTGGTCTGCAGTAATAAATAAGTCTCCATCCATTTCTAGAACCTTATTTGCAATTTTTCCTAAGCATTCATCAACTGATTCTACCGCCTTAATAGCTGCTTCTACAACTCCTGTATGACCAACCATATCTGGGTTAGCAAAGTTTAATATAACCATGTCATATTTATCTTGATCTAATCTGTTTAGTAATTCTTCTGTTACTTCATAAGCACTCATTTCTGGCTTTAAGTCATAAGTTGCAACCTTTGGTGATGGGATTAAAGCTCTATCTTCACCTGGGTTTTCCTTTTCTACTCCACCGTTAAAGAAGAATGTAACGTGTGCATATTTTTCTGTTTCAGCAATTCTTAATTGGTTTTTACCATTCTTAGAAACATATTCACCTAATGTATTAGTTATACTTTCTGGTCTATATGCTACATGAACTCCTTCTAAAGTTTTGTCATATTGAGTCATTGTAACAAAAGTAAGATTTAAAGTATTTCTCTTAAATCCTGCAAATTCTTTATCGTTAATAGCTCTAGTTATTTCTCTAGCTCTATCTGGTCTAAAGTTGAAGAATATTATTGAATCCCCATCTTTAATCATACCATCTTTATCTACAACAGTTGGTAAAACGAATTCGTCTGTTTTGTTATCTGCATAAGATCTTTCTATAGCTTCTACAGCTGAATTTGCTTCTTCTCCCTTGCCAAGAACCATTGCATTATAAGCAAGTTCTACTCTTTCCCATCTGTTATCTCTATCCATTGCATAGTATCTTCCTGAGATAGTAGCAATTTTACCTAATTCTATTTCTTTCATATAGTTTTCTATTTCAACTATAAATTCTTTTCCTGATGATGGTGGTACGTCTCTTCCATCCATGAATCCATGAACGTAAACATTTTGTACTCCAGATTCTTTAGCTAGCTTTAATAGGCCCTTTAAGTGGTCTATGTGTGAGTGTACCCCCCCATTTGATAAAAGTCCCATTAAGTGTAAAGATTTATTATTCTCTTTTGCATTATTAACTGCAAGAGTTAAAGCTTCATTTTTAAAGAATCCGCCTTCTTCTATTTCCTTAGTTATTCTAGTTAATTCTTGGTATATAACTCTACCAGCACCTATATTTAAGTGACCAACTTCTGAGTTTCCCATTTGGCCATCAGGCAATCCAACGAATAATCCACTTGCTTGTAATTGTGTATGTGGGTATTTTCCGAATAAACTATCTAAGTTTGGTGTTTTAGCTTTTCTTACAGCATTTCCATCTGACTCTGGAGCAATTCCAAATCCATCTAATATCATTAACATTACAGGTTTTTTAGCCATAATTACCTCCAATTTATTTAAACAATTTCGACAATATATACTATTATCTTTCTTTTAATATACATTTATTATACTATATTTATAAAATATACACAATAAAGCAATTTCTTGTTAAACCTTTTCTGCATATAATTTTTATTAATTAATAATAATTTATCATATGTATGGGCAAATTAATAGTTGCATTTTATTTACCCAAATTCCAAACAATAAAATAACTCAGGAAAATATCTTTATTTAAAATATCCTGAGTTATTATTCTTACTAATAGTTAACTATTTGTGCAAAATCAGTAGCAACTAAGCTAGCTCCACCAACTAAAGCTCCATCTATGTCAGACATAGCCATTTGGTCTTTAATTGTATTTGGTTTTACTGATCCACCATATTGGATTCTAATCTTATCTGCAACTTCTTTACCAAACATTTCAGCAAGTACATTTCTTATTGCCATGATTGTTTCGTTTGCTTGCTCATTAGTAGCAGTTTTACCTGTTCCTATTGCCCAAATTGGTTCGTAAGCTATTACTACTTTTTCAGCTAATTCTTTTGATAAGCCTTCTAAGTCAGCTTTAATTTGAGCTCCAACAACTTCGTTAGTTGTTCCATTTTCTCTTTGCTCTAAAGTTTCTCCACAGCAAAGGATTGGAGTTAAGTTGTGAGCAAATGCAGCTTTAACTTTCTTGTTTAAAGCTTCATCTGTTTCATTGAAGTATTCTCTTCTTTCACTATGTCCTAAAACAACATAGCTAACTCCCATAGCTTCTAACATTCCTGGAGCAACTTCTCCTGTGAAAGCTCCTTTTTCTTCAAAGTGCATGTTTTGAGCAGCAACCTTGATGTTTGATCCTTCTACTGCTTTTAAAACAGCATCTAAGCAAACAAAAGGTGGGCATACTACTACATCACATGTTGCGTCCTTTACTAATGGTTTTAATTCTTCTACAACTTTTACAGCTTCTGCTGGAGTATAATGCATCTTCCAGTTTCCAGCTATTATTGGTTTTCTCATTTAAAACCCTCCCTTAATATCAGTTTTCAGTTTACAGTTAACAGTTAACAATTTCGGTAATAATTCAGCTTTACTGAATTATTAAATTTATTGCTACTTGATAATTGCAAATCCTTAATTATTAATTGTTAATACTTAATTATAAGTCTTATCTTTTACTGTTACTTCTTACTTATCGTTTAAAGCAACTATTCCTGGTAATGCTTTTCCTTCTAAGAATTCTAGAGAAGCTCCACCACCTGTTGAAATGTGAGTCATCTTATCTCCAAATCCTAAGATATTAACAGCTGCAGCTGAGTCTCCTCCACCGATAACTGTTGTTGCATCAGCATCTGCCATAGCTTTTGCCACTGCAATTGTTCCTTTATTGAAGTTTTCGAATTCGAATACTCCCATTGGTCCGTTCCATACAACTGTTTTAGCATCTTTAATTGCATCAGCATATAAAGCTTCTGTTTTTGGTCCGATATCTAATCCCATGTTTCCAGCTGGAATGTTTTGATCTTCTGTAACTACAGCTTCAACGTCTTTGAATTCAGTAGCTACTCTGTGATCTACTGGTAATAAGAACTTAACGCCCTTATCCTTAGCTTTTTCAATCATTTCTAAAGCATAGTCTAGTCTATCTTCTTCAACTAATGAAGTTCCGATTTCATATCCTTGTGCTTTTAAGAATGTATAAGCCATTCCTCCACCTATTATTAAAGTATCAACTTTATCTAATAGGTTATTTATAACAGCTATTTTATCTGAAACCTTAGCTCCACCTAATATAGCAACAAATGGTCTAACTGGATTGTTAACTGCTTCTCCTAAGAATTTTAATTCTTTTTGAATTAAGTATCCACATACAGCTGTATCAACATAATCAGTTACTCCAACTGTTGAACAGTGTGCTCTATGAGCTGTACCAAAAGCATCATTTACAAATACATCTGCTAAAGAAGCTAATTCTTTTGAGAAATCTTCAACATTCTTAGTTTCTTCTTTTCTGCATCTTGTATTTTCTAATAACACAACGTCTCCGTCATTCATCTTTTCTACTGCAGCCCTTGCATTTGCTCCTACAACTTCTTCATCTCTTGCAAATACAACTTCTTTATTTAACATTTCTGAAAGTCTTTTTGCAACTGGTTCTAATGTTTTGGAAGCATCTTTTCCTATATGTGAGCAAAGAATAACTTTTGCACCATTTTCTATTAAGTATTTGATTGTTGGAAGTGCTCCATTTAATCTATTTTCATCTGTTATAACGCCATCTTTTAGTGGTACGTTAAAATCGCATCTTACTAATACTCTTTTTCCTCTAACTTCGATATCTTCGATTGTTTTCTTATTGAAACCCATATAATTCACCTCTATAATTTATTTTTTAGGTACTTTAAAAATAGTCTGGCTTTATAGCCTATTACTACAAAACCAGACTTATTTACTTTAACATAAACTAAGTTAAGTTTATGTATATAATTTACATTAAATTACTTTAAGTTAGCGAAGTATCCTAAAGTTCTGATTAATTGGTTAGTGTATGACATTTCGTTATCATACCAAGCAGCAACCTTAACTAATTGTTGTCCATTAACTTCCATAACTCTAGTTTGTGTACCATCGAATAATGATCCGAAGCTACTTCCTATAATGTCTGTTGAAACTATTTCATCTTCAGTATATCCAAATGATTCGTTTGCAGCAGCCTTCATAGCAGCATTAACTTCTTCTACAGTTACATTCTTATCTAAAGTACAAACTAATTCAGTTATTGAACCAGTGATTGTTGGAACTCTTTGAGCACCACCATCTAATTTTCCAGCTAATTCTGGAATAACTAATCCAACTGCTTTAGCAGCACCAGTTGTGTTAGGAATGATTGAAGCAGCAGCAGCTCTAGCTCTTCTTAAATCACCTTTTCTGTGTGGAGCATCTAAAGTATTTTGGTCATTAGTATAAGCATGAATTGTTGTCATGAAACCTTTTTGTAATCCAAATGCCTTATTTAAAGCATCTGCCATTGGCGCTAAGCAGTTAGTTGTACAAGAAGCACCTGAAATAACTGTATCTTCAGCCTTTAATATTTCATGGTTTACATTGTAAACTACTGTTGGTAGATCGTTTCCTGCTGGAGCTGAAATAACAACTTTCTTAGCTCCTGCTTCAATGTGAGCTGAAGCCTTTTCTTTTGAAGTAAAGAATCCAGTACATTCTAAAACGATGTCTACGTTTAATTCTTTCCATGGTAATTCAGCTGGGTTAGCATTTGCAGTAACTTTAATTTCTTTTCCGTTTACTACGAAAGCTCCTTCTTTAACTTCGATTTCTCCGTTGAATCTTCCTTGAGCTGAATCATATTTGAATAAGTGAGCTAACATTTTAGCATCTGTTAAGTCGTTGATTGCAACCACATTATATTCAGGATTGTCAATCATTAATCTTAATGCTAATCTTCCTATTCTTCCAAAACCATTAATTGCTACATTTACCATTTGCAATTACCTCCTAAAAATAGTTATATATTTAAAATTTTTAAAAATTTTAAGCTTATTTAGTTTGTTCCTTAATAATTTGAATTATTTTCTTACCAGCTGCTTCATCTGTAACTAATACTGCATTCTTATTATTCATCATAGCTGCCATAATAGCTTCAACTTTATTTTCTCCTGCAGCTACTGCAATATGAGTATTAATTTTTTTTGCTTCTTTGATATTAATACCAATTGAAGTATTTTCTGATACTACTTCTGAATTGCTATTAAAATAACATCCAAAGGCTTCCCCCACAGCTTCAAGAGATTTTAACTTATTTATTTCTTCTTCTGAAATATCTCTTTTCTTTGCCATAGTTACCGCATTACCTATACCATAAATTAAAATATCTGCTTTACGAATATTATCTATAACTTCTCTTATTTCTTTTTCCTTTAATAAGGTATCAAGAAGTTCTAAACTTAAATTTTCTGGTATATGAAGCAGTTTATAAGAGCCATTTATCTTATTTGCTAAAGATGCAGCTAAGGTGCTGGCTTGTGTTTCAACTTTTCTTCCCATACCACCCCTTGCAGGAACTACAAGAATATTTGAAACGCAGTTTATTTTAGGAAATGCTTCTACAAACTCTTTGATAGTATTCCCTCCAGTTAAAGCAATTATATCATTATCTTTAATTATTTTTTTCAGATAATTTGCTGCTGCTTTACCAAGGTCTTTTAATATTCCATCATCTGTTTCTACATTTCCAGGAACAATAATTACATCTTTTAACCCAAGAAAGGCTTTTATGCTTTGTTCTATATCTGCCAGTCCCCTAAGATTGTGAACGAAATCCTTGAGCTTATCAACTATCTCTCTTCCTTCTTCAGTAACGGTCATTCCTGGAGTATTTATTTCTATTAAATTTTGTGCTTTTAAAAAACTAATTTCATTCCTTACTGTTCTTTCTCCAAGCTTTAGCTGATTAGCTAATACACGTCTACCAATAGGCTGATTGTAGTATATAGCTCTTAGAATGCTGTATCTCTTTTCCAGGACTTCTACAAGTTCAGGAACTATTTTTTTCTCTAAGGATAATATTTCCTGCACTTCTTACCCTCCTTTGGTCTTAAAAGGTCCCATATAAATTTTATATGTCCCACGATTACTATTATAAAACACTTCTATCAAATTTTAAAGTATTTTCTTAATATTTGTTAAATTTTTTTCATTTTTTATCTAAAGGAACTTTATTTATGTTACTCTACCATAATTTATATGAGAAGAGCTATTCAATTCTTTTTCTTTTACTGGAGGACCTTATATTCATTTCTTCTCTATATTTAGCAACTGTTCTTCTAGATATATTAAAATTTCTTTTTTTGAGTTCTGTGCATATTAATTGATCTGACATGGGTTTCCTTTTGTCTTCATTATCTATCATTTCTTTAATTATACTTTTTATATTAATTACTGCAACATCTCCACCTTCTGCAGTATTCTTACTTATTCCTGTTGTAAATAAATCTTTTATTTTTAATGTTCCCTTATTAGTTAGAATATATTTATCCTTTATAGCCCTGCTTACAGTTGATTCATGAATGTTAAGATCATCTGCTATCTCTTTTAAAGTCATAGGTTTTAGGTATTTTTGTCCCTTATCAAAAAATTCTCTTTGTTTTTCTACTATATTTTCAAGTATTCTAAGCAAAGTACTTTTCCTCTGTTCTATACTTTTTATTAAAAATACAGCGCTATTTAACTTTTCTTTTACGTAATTCTCCATCTTCTTGTCTTGTCCATTATTCAATATGCTTTTATAAACTTTATTTATTGACAGCCTAGGCAATACTCCTTCGTTCATTATCACAAAATACTGTCCCCCTATTTTTCTTATTTCTGCATCAGGAATTATAAATTTTACTTCCTCTCCAGTATAAAACCCTCTAGATGGCTTTGGCTCAAGTTTTTTTATTATATCCCCTAAATCTTGGGCTTCCTTTGGAGTGATTCTTAGCTTTTTTCCAATTAGGCTAAATTTATTTTCAGCTATAAGATCTAAATAATTATCTATTATTATCTCTAGTTTTTCATCTAACATTCCCATTTTTATAAGTTGTATTTTTAAACACTCACTTAAATTTCTTGCACCTATTCCATCTGGATCTAAACCCTGAAGTATTTGCAAAGCTTCTAATCCTAAATCAATAGATATTTTTAATTCTTTGCATATATCTTCTAAGGGGATGTCCAAATAACCCCTGCTATCTAAATTTTCTATCATATATGATACAATAGACTTTTTAAACTCTTCTTCTTCTAATTCTACTAATTGTTCCTGTAAATATTCAGCTAAGGACACCTTTTCAGAGATAAAATTGAAAGGAGAAATTTCCTCCTCTTTATCTTTATATTCTCCATAGTTTTGAGAACCATAGTTATCAAATTCTAAATATTTTATTATTTCCTTATAATTAATCTTATCTAAATAATTATTATTTTCTTGAACAAAATCAAAATTTCCCTCTAGGATTGGGTTTTCTGAAAATTCATTTTCTATATATTCTCGTAAATCGTAAGTTGACATTTGTAAAATTTTTATTGATTGTTGCATTTGTTGAGTCATGACCAGTTTTTGCTCTTGAACCATATTTAAGCTAAAATCTAATTTCATACCACTCACCTCATTTATTTTTAAGATACCTCTAATCATATTATTAATTTATTATTAATTTATTATTACCAATATTAGTATATAACTTAAGCAAACGTTTTACAAGCAAATTTTATACCAAACTTTGTCAGTGTGGAGTTTGGAGTTTAGTTTCGTTTTTGGGTAGTAAAAAGGCTACTTAATATTATTTCTAATATTAAGCAGCCTTGGAGACTATTTTAAAATTATTGATTTTTAAATTTTTCCTATTCGTACCTTGTCCATTTTTTGAACTTAAATTTTAATTATTGCTTACATTTGTTTTTTATAAGTAACTTTCATTAATTAAAACAAGTTTTGGATTCTCTCTTAATTAGTTAAGTAGAATAGTCCGCAGGCTCCTTTTCCTGAATGTATTCCTACTGCGCAGCCTGCAGTTGTTTCTATATATTTTATCTTGTTTTCGTCTAAATATTTTTTTAATTCAGCTTTTATTTCTGGACTTTCTACTTCAATTAGCATAACTGGTTCTTCTTTATTAGGATTGCTTGATTCGTAATCACTGATTATTTTCTTAATTGCTTTTTTACTTCCTCTTGCTTTATCCTTTACTCCCATCATGCCATCTTTGAAGCCTAAAATAACTTTGATTCCTAGTACTGTTCCTATTGCTCCTGCTGTTTTTGATATTCTTCCACCTCTAACTATATTGTCTAGAGATTCAAAACATAAGGATGCATTCATTTTAGGAATTAATCTTTCTATTACATCTTTAATTTCTTCTGCAGTATAGCCCTTATCTCTTAATTCACAAGCCTTTAATACAAAGAAGCCTTGTGCTGATGTTATAACTCTAGTGTCTATTAGAACAATATCATCTGAACCTATCATATCTTTTGCTATGCATGCTGAATTATATGTTCCACTCATACCTGATGACATTAAAACTGCTACTATTTTGTAGCCTTTATCTAGATATTCCTTAAATTTTTCTTCAAATCTTACAGGTGTAATTTGAGCTGTTGTTGGCAGTACACCTTCTCTTTCGATTTTTTCTTGCATTGTATTAAAATTGATTTCTTCTCTATCTCTATATGTTTCATCACCAAAATTAATTAAAACCGGCATAACTTCTATGTCGTTTTTTTGTATTAGTTCTTCTGGAATATCAAGACAACTATCTGTAATTATTTTTATTTTTTCCATTCCTCTTCCCCCTAAGTTTTGTTACTTCATTTCAGGAAAATCAATTTGTCTTAGTGCCTCATAAGCCACTATCGCAACAGTATTTGAAAGGTTTAAACTTCTAGTACTTGTTTTTATTAAAGGTACTCTTATTCCTTCGTGTCTTTGATGAACTTCTTCTGGAACTCCACTTGATTCTCTT
>JAAYOT010000104.1 GCA_012520205.1 Clostridiales bacterium | reverse complement strand
CTACTTATACTAGACTTTAGAGTTTTAAAATAAGTAGGAGGAGTTTCTAAGTTGATTAAATAAGAAGGGTGAACACCTTCTTTTCTTATGTATAGGAAAAAATAAAAATTTTATAAATATATCTTGATTTCAAGATATATTTATTGTATAATTATCTTGAAATCAAGATAATGTTAATTTTAAGGTGATCATATGAAGGATATAAATTTAAATATAGTGTTAGCTATGGCTAGGACTCATAATAGTCTTTTTTCTAAAATTGAAAAAAGTGTTCAGGAAAGTGGATTAAATATAAGTGAATTTGGTGTTTTAGAGGTTCTTTATAATCAAGGAGATCAGCCAGTTCAAAAGATAGCAGAAAAGATATTAGTAACAAGTGGAACAATAACTTATGTAATAAATAAACTAGAAAATAAGAACTTAGTTATAAGAAAAAAATGTGAAAAGGATAAAAGAATATTTTATGTTTCCTTAACTAAAGAAGGAGAAGAGCTTATATCAAAAGCTTTTGAAAAACATAAAGAATTTTTAAATGATATTTTATCAGGTATGGATGAGGATAGTAAAAGAAGTTTACTTAGCAATTTGATTAAATTAAGAAGAATATTGAAATAATAAGTTTGAGAAAATATATAAAAAGGAGAGATAATTATGAATATGAATAAAGTTTTTTATACAGCGGTAGAGGAAAGAAGAAGCATATATGCTCTTGGTAAAAATGTAAAATTAGAAGATGATGAAATAAGAGGTATTGTTGAACATGCAGTTATACATGCACCATCGGCTTTTAACTCTCAAAGCGCAAGAGTTTTACTTTTATTTGGCAAGTCTCATGATAAGTTATGGGATATTACAATGGAAGCCTTAAGAAAAATAGTTCCAGCAGATAATTTTTCATCAACTGAAGCTAAGATAAATTCATTTAAAGCAGGATATGGTACAGTTTTATATTTTGAAGATGAAAATGTTATAAGAACTTTACAAGGAAAGTTTGAATTATATAAGGATAACTTCCCAATTTGGTCACAACAAGGAACAGGAATACTGCAATATATAGTTTGGACAGGACTTTCAGTGGAAGGAATAGGAGCTTCCCTTCAACATTATACAGAACTTATAGAAGAAGAAGTTAGAAAGGAATTCAATATTCCTAAGGATTGGAAGATGACAGCTCAAATGCCATTTGGAAGTATTGAAGCACCAGCTGGAGATAAAGATTTTATGGATCTTCAAAATAGACTAATAGTGAAAAATTAATTGTAAACTGGAGGAGATTAGATGCTTAGAAAAATAGACCATAGAAATATGGGAAAAAGTGAATTAGGCTGGTTACACAGTACATTCCACTTTTCATTTGCAGAATATTTTAATATAAATAATATGAATTTTGGATATTTAAGAGTTATAAATGATGATTTAATAGAGGCTCATACAGGCTTTGATACTCATCCCCACAAGGATATGGAAATAATAAGCTACGTAGTTGATGGTGGATTAAGCCATAAAGATAGTATAGGAAATGAAAGAACCCTTTATAGGGGTGAAGTTCAATATATGAGTGCTGGAACAGGGGTATATCATAGTGAACACAACCATGAAGATGAAATTTTAAGAATTCTTCAAATTTGGGTAATTCCAGATAAAAAGGGTTATAAACCTAATTATGGTGATTACAGATTTAAATGGGAAGATAGAATTAATAAATGGCTTAATATAGTTTCAAGCAAGGAAGGAAATGCTCAAGTAAAAATAAATCAAGATGCAAACTTCTACGTAACAGAACTAGAAGAAGGAAAAGAAATAGACTTCCCTGATAAAATATAATAAAATGAATTTATCTATTTACAATTTTTAAATTCCATAATTAATTTGCTCATTATTAAAGCGGATTTGCTTTCACTTTCATTATTGCAAATAAAGCAAATCCTATCTTTATTAGTTGTGATATTTATTGCTGTATTATCACTTTTTTCTTCTATATCAAATGAAATTATATCTCCAATAGGGAAGACTTCTATATTCTGCCCTTCAGATCTTCCACCCAATTCTGAGTAGCTAATTGTTTCTATATATAGGTGTTCATCAGTAAGGATTAATTTGTAATTATCTTCAACTTTGGCACCAGTTGCACCAGCAAATAAATTAGCAATAAAATTAGCTGCAATTTTTGAGCTTTTCATTTTCTTATAAGTTTTTACACTACATAATGCAGTCTCAATTTCATAAATACTAGTCATATTATGACGAACCTCCTATAATAAAAAAATACAGTTATATTATAACTTATTTTCCAAATATTTCATACAAAATATTGAAATTTTAATAATGTTTTGAAAATAATATTCCAAGTAATTATAAAAATTCAATTAAAGGAGAAAAATTTAAAAATGTCTTATATACAATATAATTTTTAAGGAAAAAACTCTCTACCATAAAATATGATTTCTTACATATACTTTTATAGAGGAGTTTATTAAATTTAAAGATTATATTAAACAAAAGAGGTAGTAAAAATGAAGAAAAGGATTAGTATTAGTTTTTTATTATTAATTTTATTATCAATTAACATAATAAATAAAGTAAGTGCTTCCACAGGTAAGCTTACCCAATCTAAAGAAGTAAGTAACTTAATTTTTGAAAGAAAAAATATAAAAAATACTGCAGAAGACTTCTTGAAAAAATGTGATGACATAATCCTAAAAGGGGAAAAAGTCGATTTATCAAGTTATATTGCAGATGAAACCTTTCAGGAATATATGTCCAAAAAAACATATATAATAAATAAAAGATACGATAAATTCGACTTATATGTGGAAGATTATAAGCATAAATATAATTATTCTAATATTGAGGTAGAGGGAAGCTCTGCTTATGTTGATTTAAAAGTTGAAAAGGAATATAAATATAAGTTTTTAGATGAAGCAACTAATGAAGTTATTGATTACTCAATAGAATTAGAAAAAGTAAATAATAAGTGGATGATAAAAGATAGTATATCTAATGATATTTGGGATTTTGCAATTAATAATGAAAACAATAGAAATGAAGCTATAAATTTAGATGAATTTATAAAAATAGAAGAAAAAGCAATAGAAGAAGATAGTAGTGCTTTAAAGGAAAGTTCAGATAATGGAATTTCAACCTATAAAATAAAAAGTACTAACCTTACAGCATATGATTTTAATAGACCTGCAATGAGAGAATACGCATATAGACATTATAATAACCCAAACAAGGCATTTTATGATTTTACAAACTTAGGTGGAGACTGCACAAACTTTACATCACAAGTAATACATGCAGGTGGAGCGCCTATGGATAGTGAAGGTAAATATAAATGGTATTATTATAGCCTAAACAATCGTTCACCTTCTTGGACTGGAGTTATGTTTTTATACGATTACCTAATAAATAATGATGGATTAGGTCCCCATGGCGTTGATAGTGACTTTTTCAATGTAATAACAGGAGATGTAATACAAATAGATTTTAATAATGATGGCGTATTTACCCATTCCCCAAC
Source organism: Clostridiales bacterium (assembly GCA_012520205.1). Classification (GTDB taxonomy): domain Bacteria; phylum Bacillota; class Clostridia; order Clostridiales; family Clostridiaceae; genus Clostridium. Next base: position 8,948 of record JAAYOT010000104.1, on the reverse strand, counting down.
AGTAGTACAGCCATATATTAGAGGTTCAGGCGATTTATATACCCTTACAGTAGCAGCAAGAACCTATGACGTCTTTAATAGACCAATATTAACTTATCCAGGGGTTAAGAGGTACATACATTTAACTCAATACTACAAATAAAATATAGCAATAAGTTTTTTTGTACATAAAATAATAGCATAGTAATTTTTTGGGGAGAACATAATTGAAAAAGGATTTTCGTATAAAAGAAGGGTCTATCTATTTTATAATTTCCATATTGCTATTTTTCGAAGGTTTGCATTTACGGTTTACTGGATATCCATATGGACCTAAGAACGAATCTAATTGGTATGTCATAGCCGGAGTTATTATAGTCAATTTAATGAATTTTATAAATAATATAAGCAATAAAAGAAAATACGGCATTATTGCATCAGCAATTCTATTACTATTTTGTATATTATTTTTACTAATTCCGCAAATAAAACTATTTTCAGTTATCAGCTTCACTAGTGTGGAGTGCGGAATTTTGAGTGTGGAGTGGTTTTAAGTTTTTAATTAATAATTTCCAGATTCCAACTAATGAAATAATTTAGCTTTGCTGAATTATAAAAAAGAAAAAGAGCAGTTTCTCAAATATATTGTGAAACTGCTCTTTTTGATTGATTTACCTTGTCTAAATTTATATTTCTATTAAACTCTTACAGAGTTTATTCCTTAACTGAAAATTGAAACCTGAAAACTGAAAACTGTTGAATTATCTGTAGAATTCTTGTGTTGCATAGTAAGTATTTCCAATCTTATAAACTCCTACTCCAATGCTAGTAAAGTTTCTTGATAATATGTTAGCTCTATGTCCTGATGAGTTCATCCAGTTGTCCATAAATTGTTCTGCTAGGGCAGCATTCCCTGATCTTCCTGAGATGTATGCTATATTTTCGCCCCATGATCTATAAGATACCCCGTCTGCTTGCATTTGTGCAGTTATTAATTGACCTTCTGGGTTTCTGTGGTCAAAGTAGCCTCTATCACCCATGTCTTGTGATTTGATTCTTGCATAGTGTTCCATTGTATCGTTGTATTGTAATGCTGGAAGTCCAGCAGCAGCTCTTTCTTTGTTAACTCTAGCAAAGATAGCTTGTTCAATTCCTCCTCAGAAATTTATTTGTTTCATCCGGTGAACCTATAATAACACAGCTAGGGGGTGCACCCAATATGAGATGACTAGCAATTGAAGCATATAGTAGAATCAATAGAAAAATTAGTAACTAACAACTTATATTTCCGTTATAAGTTGTTATGATTTGATTTTTTATTATATAAAGGAAGAAATTTTTTATTTTTAGTGAAACATGATAAAAATAAAAAATTTTAATGACAGAAACTAAGTCAATGTCCTTACCCATCGGTTATACTTCACAGTTATGTGGAGGATCTTAATCCAAAAGGAAATAAAACCATCCTATTTTTACATGGCTGGCCAGGAGATCATACCTTGTTTGAATATCAATTTAATGAACTTCCTAAAAGGGGGGATAGATGCATAGGAATAGATACAAGGGGCTTTGGAAAGTCTGATAAGCCTTGGAGGGGCAATAGCTATTAGGTATATGGCTCGTCATAATGGCTATGGTGTGTCAAAACTTGCACTTTTTGCAGCAGCAGCACCTAGTCTTATTAAACGTCCAAATTTTAAATATGGTATAGAAAAGGAAGTAGTACTAAATATTATTGAAGGCACATATGATGATCGTCCACAAATGCTAAGAGACTTTGGAAATATGTTCTTCTTCCAACATACAAGTGAGGCCTTTTCTGATTGGTTTTTCCAAATAGGCTTAAAGGCAGCAAACTGGTCAACTGCAGCGATTGCAAAGACCTGGATAAATGAAGTTTTATTTTCTGACCTAGAAAAAATAAAAATCCCTACATTAATTATTCATGGTATCCATGATAAAATAGTTCCATTTTCCTTAGGAGAATACCAAAAGGAATGCATTAGAAATTCAAAACTTATACCATTTAAATATAGTGGACATGGAGCATTTTATGATGAGAAGGATAAGTTTAATAAGGTTTTAATGGAATTTGTTGAAGAAAACTAAAAAGTACAGAGGCTAAAAGTGCGAAACACTTTTAGCCTCTGTACATAACCGAAACAATTTTTTCAGCAAAATCATCTTTGATATCTTCAATGACAATTAGGCTGCCGCTTAATAGGTTTATGCCTAAATCAAGAAAAAGAGAATAGTGGTTGTATTTTTTTCTTATTGGTCCCTGTATTAATTTTATATATTCCACAGATTTAGTTGGAATAATAAAGGTATTTTTATTTATTAAATTTCTACAATAAACAATATTACTATCATTAATAATAAGTTTATATCTTTTGTGTTTAAGATAAATGTGAAGACAGCTTATTGAGCCAAAAAGTAGCGGAACTAGTGATATTATTAAAGAAACTTTAAAGCTAAAAATCTCAAATCTTAATGAAACTAATAATACTATTAGCGAAATTAATAAAATCATAATGAAATTAATAATTATTGAAACTCTATTAAATTCTTTTCCTTCTTTTATATCTAATTCCTTTTCGTCAAAATTAAAAGTAGGAAGAAGTTTAAATAATGTTTCTTCTATAAAGGCTTTATCACATATTGGAAATAAAATAGCTACTTCCTTTTTATCGTCACCATATCCCATGTTCTTAATTTCAACCATATAATAACCAAATAATTTTTGAAGAAAACTTTGTTTTAAAACTACAGCCTTAATCTTATTTATTGGTATTGTATATTCCTTTAGAGTAATAAAACCATAAGATATTTTCAGATTTTCTTTGTTAGCACTAAGAGTGAAACTACTATATCTAATTAAGGAAATAATAATACTTAATATATTATTAAATATTATTATTGTAATAGTTCCTAGTATAATAGCAGACCATAATTCTAATTGCCCTATGTATTTAGTAAGTGTATTTCTAAGCTGGACTGCAATATTAGAGTCAAATAGGTTGAAAAACTCGCTTATATTAAAGAAGAAAGTACTTACAATTAATAAGGTTCCTAAATTAGGCCTTAGAAGTGCACTTAGTATTAGTTCTTTATTTGTTATTTTTCTAATTTTATAATTATTAACAACCTTTTCTTTTATATTTTCACTATCATTTAATAAGTTATCACTGTTTTCAATTATATTAGCATTATTTTTCCTACTTTCAACTACATCTATAAAATTACTAACCTTATCTTCTTCTAGTACAATAGATATTTCTGCCTTAGCCAGTTCCGTACTGCCATTATCTATTTTTAGTTCTACAACATTAAAAATTCTACATAAAAGATCCTTCTTAACGTCCATTGTATGAATTTTATCATAGTAAATTTCGGTTTTTTTCTTATATAAAACTCCTTTTTCTATAATAAATCTATCTTCTAAAGTAGAAATATAATAATTTTTCCATACAATAAAGCTTTTAATTGATATTAAAGCAGTAGCGCCTAGTATGATTAGTAGATCATAAAATTCCATATCAATTAATGCAGCTAGGAAAATAAAGAAAAGGCTTTTTATAGTTTTTATAGCATCTTTTATTATAAAGATCTTAGAGTTCCTAATTCTATTCATATTTATTCACCTATTCCATCTAGGCTTACAAGAGTTTCTTTAGAATTTATTTCTTCTAAAATTTCCTTATTAACCTTGTCCTTTATTTTCTTTGATAAGAACTCTGATATTTTTAAAGCCTCATCCATTTCTAAATTAGGAATTTTATGAGATATATTAGAGGTGCTTATAAGAACATCATAAAGATTTAATTTCTTATTTATAGGGCCCTGGTTTAAATTGATTTCTTGTAATCTTATAATAGGAATTATAAAGTTTTTAGTAAAAAATATTCCTTCTGAAAATCTTATATCATCTTCAGTAATTATATACTTCCATTGCTTGTACTCATACCAAGGATAAATAAGAGAATTAAGAAGGGATAAAATTAATGTTATACTAGATATAATTAAACTTATTTTTAGTACAACAGGAGATAAATCCTTTCTAAATAAAAGATAAGAAGCTAAAGAAATAATAAAAAGAATTAAAGTTATAAGTATTCTTGCAATAAACCAAGATGTTTTTGCTTTTGGACTTAGTTTTTTATATTTTTCCATAAAGTTCATCCTTTCACATAGATTTATTATAATATTTAGAGTTGAATAATGTAGAATCTAGTATTTATTTTGGAAAAATTAGTAACTAAATTTTACTACAAAAAGTTACCATTATCAATAGTGAAAAAGTTAAATATTTACATAAAAATTATATTAGAAAAGATGTTTAATAAAAAGGAGTGTGGAAAATGAAGGTTACGATTGATGAGCTTAAGAAAGTATCAGGTAATGCAAAATTAATTTTTACTGATAATGAGCTTGAAAAAATGAGTAAGGAGTTTGAACTTATATTAAATAATTTTGAAACAGCAGATAATTTAAATTTAGATGATATAAATTTAGATAAATTTGATAAGGTTAATACAGAATTTAGGAAAGATGAAGTAGAAGTTTTTGAAGATAAGGAAAAGTTATTTAGAAATACAAAATCTATGAGAGAAGGAAGTATAGAGGTTCCAAAGGTTATAGAGTAAGGAGGGAAGAGGTAGATGGAAATAGAAAAGTTAAATGCATTAGAAATAAGAGAAGGAATAATAAAGGGAACTTTCACTTGTGAAGAAGTAGTTAGAGAATTATATAAAAAAATTAAGGATGTAGATAAAGATATTAATGCTTACTTAACTTTATGTGAAGATAAAGCTCTGCAGGATGCCAGAAAAATAGATGAAAAAGTTAAAAATAACAGACCCCTAGGAAGATTAGCAGGAATACCTATAGCTATAAAAGATAATATCTGCACAGATGAAGTTAAAACAACCTGTGGTTCAAAAATGTTAGAAGATTTTATTCCTCCTTATGATGCTACAGTAATTAAAAAATTAAAAGAAGAAGATGCAATAATAATAGGAAAAACAAATATGGATGAGTTTTCAATGGGAGGTTCTACAGAAAATTCGGCCTTTAAAGTAACCAGAAATCCATATGATTTAGAAAGGGTTCCAGGAGGTTCTTCAGGGGGATCAGCGGCAGCGGTTGCATCAGGATTAGCAGCCTTAAGTTTGGGGTCAGATACAGGAGGCTCCATAAGACAGCCAGCAGCCTTTTGTGGTGTTATAGGTTTAAAGCCAACCTATGGTTTAGTTTCAAGGTTTGGACTTATATCCTTTGCTCCTTCTTTGGATCAAATAGGTCCAATTGCAAAAAGCGTAAAAGATTGTGCCCTATGCTTAGATCTTATTGCAGGTTATGACCCTCAAGATAATACTAGTTCTAAAAATCAAGAAGAAACAAGTTATTTAGAAGGAATAGATGATGGAGTTAAGGGAATGAAAATAGCTGTCCCAAAGGAATTATTAAGTAAGGATATTAATATTGAAATAAGAAATGCTATAGAAAAAAGCGCTGAAAGGTTTAAAGGGCTTGGAGCAGAAGTAGAATATATACCTTTATCAATTTTTAATAAGGGGCTTTCATCTTACTATATAATTTCTTCTGCAGAAGCAAGTTCAAACCTAGGAAGGTATGACGGAATAAGATATGGTTACAGAACTAAGGAATTTAAGGATGTTTATGAACTTATGGAAAAGAGTCGAAGTGAGGCCTTTGGAGAAGAAGTAAAAAGAAGAATAATCTTTGGTACCCTTGTTCTTTCTTCTAAATATTATGATTCCTATTATAAAAGAGCCTTAAAATTTAAGGAAAAGATAAGGAAGGAATTTAAAAAGGTTTTTGAAAGGTATGATTTAATTTTAAGTCCAGTTGCCTTAGAACTTCCTTCCAAAATAGGAGCGAAAAAGTTAGATTCCCTAGAAATGAATTTTGGAGATGTTTATACTACAAATGTTAATTTATCAGGGGTGCCAGTAATTTCAATACCTTGTGGAAAGAGTAGTGAAGGATTACCTATTGGACTTCAAATTATAGGAAATCATTTTAGCGAAAGAAAAATATTAAGGGCTGCAGAGGCTTTTTTAGGGGGTGCTAAAATATGAAATTTGAAACTATAATTGGTCTTGAAATACATGCAGAGCTTAAAACAAAAACAAAGATCTTTTGTAGCTGTTCAACAAAGTTTGGGTCAAAGCCTAATGAAAATACCTGCCCAATATGCTTAGGACTTCCCGGAACCTTGCCAGCAATAAATGAAGAAGTTATTAACCTAGCAGTAAAAGCAGGTACAGCTTTAAATTGTAAAATAAACAAACTAAATAAAATGGATAGAAAAAATTACTTTTATCCAGACTTGCCTAAGGCTTATCAAGTATCCCAATTTGATCTACCTATATGTGAAAATGGATATATAGAAATTGATGCTAATGGAAAAACAAAGAAGATAAGATTAAATAGAATCCATATTGAAGAAGATGCAGGTAAGTTAATTCATGCAGAAAATGAGCCATATACTTTAATAGATTACAACAGGGCGGGAATTCCATTAATTGAAATAGTTACTGAGCCTGACCTAAGATCTGCTGAGGAGGCAGTAGCCTTTTTAAGATCCCTAAAAGAAATTCTAGAGTATTGTGATATATCAGATTGTAAAATGGCAGAGGGATCTTTAAGATGTGATGTAAATATTTCTCTTAGAGAAGAAGGTAGCAATAGGTTAAATACTAAGGTAGAAATTAAAAACTTAAACTCTTTTAAGGAACTTCAGAAAGCTTTAGAACAAGAAGAAGAAAGGCAAAGAGAATTATATAATTTAGGAGAAGGTCATAAGATAATCCAAGAAACTAGAAGATATGATAGCTCTAGAGGAGAGACAGTACCTATGAGAAGCAAGGAAGATGCAAATGATTATAGATATTTCCAAGAACCAGATATTATTCCTTTAGCTATAAGGGATGAAATTATAGAAAAGGCTAAAAAGACTATTCCAGAGCTTCCTAAAGAAAAGAGGGAGAGATTTAGAACTGATTATAAACTAGGTGAAAAGGAAATAGATATCTTAGTTGGAGATAGAGGTCTTGCAAGATACTATGAAGAGCTAGTAGCCATGGGGTCAAAGGCAAAAACAGCTTGTAACTGGCTTCTTTCAGATATTTCAAGATTAATAAATGAAAAGAAGCTTACAATAGATGAATTCCCAGTAAGGCCAGATAGAATGCATGAACTCCTTGACTTTGTTGAGAGTGGCAAAATAAATAATACAGCAGCAAAAGAAGTTTTAGAAGAAATGGTAAATAACTTATCAGAAAAAACTCCAGAAGAAATAATCAAGGAAAAGGGGTTAATTCAAGAAAGTTCTGTGGAAAAAATCAAACCTATTGTGGAAAAAGTTTTAAAAGACCATGCTAAAGTGGTTGAAGAATATAAAAATGGAAAGAAACAAGTTAAAGGCTTTTTAGTGGGGATGGTAATAAAGGCTACAGAAAAGAAGGCAAATCCAAGGGTAATAAACGAAATCTTAGATGGAATCCTAGAAAAAATCTAATGTGGAATTAATAAATAAGCTATAAGGGTCTATCACCATTTCCTTAAAAGAAATGAAGGTAGACCCCTATGCGTTTTCTAAATTATTTTGTGAAAAATAGTTTGATAGAAAGTGCTTTCCAGTAAGAGTAAAGTTATGATAAAATTGTATATAAGATTAATTATAGTGTAGGGCTTTCTATGAAAAATTATTTACACTAGATTATTAGAATAATTTAGGAGGAATGAATATGGGAAATGTAGTTCCTTTTATTATAGGAATGTGTTTATCTTCAATATTATTTTTTAAGGTTTCTACAAGCTTTAAATGGAGAGAAAGAGTATGGAATACTTTTTTCAGTGAATCAAATGCTTTATCTGCTTATAGCTATGTGGATTTATCCAACTGTTCCTGAAAAAATGCTAATGGTTATAGCCATGATTTTTGGAGCTCACTTACTTCCTTATAGCTGGCTATATAAATCAAAAACATATATGATTTTATCTTTTATAATACCTGTTATTTCATTAATAATTGGATTAAAATTTGAACCGTATATTATAGCAATTGTAATGGTAATAATAGAAATCATTTTTAGTATTTCTCTAATTATAGAAAATAAGAAGATTTAAAATATAGATAAGTATATTACATTAAAAATAACTTATATAAAGGGGTAGATTTATGAACATAAAAGAAGTAGGATCGTTAACAGGAATATCGGAAAATATAATTAGATCTTATGAAGAGCAGGGGTTAATTACAATTAATGAAGATTCAATCAATAATAGTGAATATAATTATAATGAAGAAAATATCAATGAATTAAAAAGGGTTGAGATTCTCAGAAAATTAGATATTCCAATTTCAGAAATAAGGGAATTTAAAAAGGGAAGAATAGCACTTAAAAATATATTAGAAAATAAGTTCCAAGAATTAAAAAGCAGTAAGTTAAGAGATGATGAGTTAAATAATATAGATAGTAAAAGTATAATAGAAGTAATTTTAAAGGACTTAAGGAAAAAGGATAATGTTAAATTAGAAGATTATTTTGAAGAGGTTAATTACTTTGAAAGTGAAGAATATACTAAATTAATAAGTGACTTGAAGGAATTTAATACTGTATCTTTAGCAACACAAATAATATATACATTAATGTTAAGTGGACCATTATTGTGGCTTCCTATTAATATATCTAGAGGAAATAGTAAATTTATAGTACTAAATATTATACTATCTATAATATCTGTAATATTATTAATATTCTCCTGGAGAAAATACCTTAAACAAACTAAGAAAAAAACAAAGGGTACTATCCCCTTGCTTATTAGTATGATAGTAGGAATAATCTTAACTTTAGCAATATTTGCTGGAGTAGCAAAATTACAAGAAGTAATATTTGTTCCAAAAGATTATTTAATGTTTATGTTTAAGCCTCCATATT
>JAAYOT010000103.1 GCA_012520205.1 Clostridiales bacterium | reverse complement strand
TGTGATTAAAATCACATAAACTTACCCATGGTTTCCTTATAATATAATTAAGTTAATAATAGGAAAGTTAGGGAGTTGTAGAAATGAATATAAGTAATTTAGAAAGACAACATACAGAAATAAAAGAACTATTTGAAAAAATAGATAAACATATAAAATCAAGTAATTTAATGGATAATATAGATTCTATGGTATGGGATATTAATACCCTTGCTGGAAAATTAAATATTCATATGAGAACAGAGGATAGATTCCTATATCCAGAGCTTATAAATAGTAATAATGATAAATTGAAGAAAATGGCTACTGAATATAGTGATGAAATGGGAAATATCCATAGTGTATTTACAGAATATAAAAATAAGTTTAACACAAGAAATAAGATTTTGAGTAATAAAGAAGAATTTATAAAAGAAAGTAAAAGAGTTCTAGCTTTATTAGTAAATAGAATAGAAAAAGAAGATTTAAAGCTTTATCCTGAAATAAAAACACTTTAGGCAGTATGTGCCTAAAGTGTTTTTAGCATGTTTTTTAATATTGTAGTAGAGTTTCTAATAGCTATTGGAAGGAATTTTTCATAATCCATATGAGCTCCGTTATTAGCGTTGTCTGATATTGATCTTATAACAACACATGGAATATTATTTAAATAACAAACGTGAGCTATGCTTGCACCCTCCATTTCACAAGATATTGCATTAAAGGTTTCAGACAACCATTTTATTTTATCAATATCTGCTATAAATTGATCTCCGGATACTATTCTTCCTGAAAAGGTATTTATTTCTTTAATTTCACCAGAAGCATCAAGGGCAGCCTTAACTAGTTTTTCATCACATTTAAAGGAGAAGGTATCTAATCTTGGTATTTGTCCAACTGGATCACCAAAAGCTGAAGTATCCATATCGTGTTCAACTAGGTCAGTTCCAATAACAACATCTCCAGGATAAATATCCTTACCTATTCCCCCAGCAACTCCTACATTAATAATAGAAGAAACATTGTATTCAGATATTAAAATTTGAGTACATATTGCAGCGTTAACCTTACCAATTCCACAAACTACTGCTATTATATTTTTATTCCCTAAAGTTCCTTTATAAAAAGTCATATTAGCCTTTGTTGTTTTTTCGTCAATATTCATTTCTTTAAGAAGAAGTTCTAATTCTTCATTCATAGCACTTATAATTCCAAAAGTCATTACTTGACCTCCTTAAAATAATTTCAATTAAGTTAATTCTTAATTATATTAACATATAAAGGTCACCATTTAAACAAATAAAGACTTAAAAGTACTTTTTATTTCTTGGGAAATAATAATCATTGTGTATGAACAAATTATGTTTTAAAATAAGATATAATGTTTAATAAAAAGGAGAGATAATTAATGCTACAACATTCATTCTCTAGAACTGAATTACTAATAGGAACAGATGGACTAGAAAAATTAAGAAATTCAAAAGTTATGGTATTTGGCATTGGCGGGGTAGGAAGCTTTGTTGTTGAAGCTTTAGTTAGATCAGGAGTTGGAACAATAATTTTAATTGATGACGATACAGTTTGTTTAACTAATTTAAATAGACAAGTTCATGCTACATATAAAACTATAGGAAAAGATAAAGTAGAGGTTATGAAGGAAAGAATACACTCTATAAATAGAAAATGTAATGTTATAACTCATCAAATTTTTGTTACACCTGAAAATTTAAAGGAATTAATTCCAGAAGATGTTGATTATGTGGTAGATGCTATTGATACAGTTTCAGCTAAAATAGCTTTAGCAGAACATTGTTACGAAAATGATATAAATATAATTGCATGTATGGGGACTGGTAATAAGCTAGATCCTACACAATTTAAGATAACAGATATATTTAAAACTAAGGTTTGCCCTTTATCTAAAGTTATGAGACATGAACTTAGAAAAAGAGGGGTAAAAAAGCTTAAGGTTCTATATTCAGAAGAAAAACCAATAAAGCCAAAAGATGATGATGTAGTTACTTGCAAAACTGGTTGTGTTTGTACAGGTGGAACTAAAAAATGTACCATTAGAAGACAAATACCAGGAAGTAT
>JAAYOT010000102.1 GCA_012520205.1 Clostridiales bacterium | reverse complement strand
CCATAGCTGTTGCATTAATTTTTATTTGATCTCTCCAATATGTTTGCCCATAATTAGCCTTTGATACCCCAGCAGGTATAATTCCTAATGCTAAAGGTACATCATGATTCCCCCAAGAAATAGTAACAACATTTTCTGGTTTCTTTTCTATTATAGTTTCTCCATAAGCATGTTGAATTGTTATAGGATAAAGATCTGAACTGCTTACTCCTGCATTAGTTTCCTCAACATTATTTCCTTTTGCACTTGCGCAGCCAGTAATAAATAAAGCTGTAGTTAAGATTAGTGCACTTATTCTTTTAAATTTCATACTCTCCCTCCATTTATTTATAAATTATTTTTTCTATACTATAAAATGAAATTGTTTGTTTAATGATAATAATTATCATTATCATATCGCTATTATTTTATAAACTAGAGAAAAATTTGTCAATAATAAAACTAATAATTTCTAAGAAAATTTAATAACAATAAAAAAAGAGGTTGTTTTACACAACCACTAACAATTTATGAAAAAAATCTTTTGAAAAACCCTTTTTTCTTTTTAGGTTCTTCTTTATCTTCTGTAAAATCCTCTTTGTTATTTTCTTGTAAAGTTTCCCTAATTAATTCCTTTTGATCATAGGCTAAGTCTTTTACCTTTCTGCTTGCTCCTTGGGAAGTTATTACATTTCCAAATTGTTTTAAGGCTTCACTATGGTTTCCTAACCTCCTATGCAATTCCCCTATTAAGTACATAATAGTAAACTTATCCATTCCACATATAGGAAAAGCTTCATTAAAATAAGCATCCTTAAATCCTAATAATGCCTGCTCTAAAAATAATTGTTCATTCTCTGTATCCTCTAGTAATCTATACATCCAAGCAATCTTTAAGCAATTTAGGGCCTTTTTACTTGACTTTGCCCCTATAACTGTATAATTTAATAACGAAATCTTATATCTTTCTATTGCTATGTTAACATCATATACTTCTGGATATTTTCTTCCACGCCATTTAGTAGATATTTCAGTTATAATACGCTCTTTTTCAACTTCCTTTATCTTATCAAAATCTGCCTTCATAGAACTATAGCCACAAGTATTGCAAATCCAAACATCATAAAAATAAGGATTTATTCCCTTGTACCTTATACATAAATCTTTATCCTTTCCCTCTATTCTTGCAGCATTTGCCTTTACTACTCTAGCTTTAAATTTATTACTACATACAGGACAAGTAACATTTTTATCATATAAAAGATCTTCTTCCTTTACTTCTTCCTCTTTAACTTCCTTACTTTCTTTATTTTCTTCTTCTTTTTTATCATAAATATCAATATTACTTATATCTTTAAAGCCAAGATCTTCTAAATCTTCAAAAATATTTTTATTTGATTCCATAACAATTTTCCTTTCAGTCAAATAATATACAAAATTATGATTATATACTAATATTCTATAACATTTTTAGCTTTTATTGTTGTATTTATTGAATTTTTTGCATTAAATTAAACTAATGATTAAATTTTTCTTTAAAATTATAATTATATTATGTAAAATATCCTTTGTTTTTTATGTAAGTTGAAAGCCAGGATATTTCTGTCCTGGCTTTTCATTATAAATTCATTTATTCTTTTCCTCATTTTTGTTTCTTACCATTTATGTTTACTCTTTCTACCTCTAAAGCTATTTAGAAAATCCTACAATCCCAAATGAACCTGGTCCTCCATGAGTAGTAATTACACATCCTGTCTGCATCCATCTAAACTGTTCAAAACCTAGTTCCTTTACCTTATCTTCAGCTACTCTACGAACTTTATCTGATAACCCTATTGACCATAATAGCCATACTTCTTTTTTATCTAAGTTTTTCTTAATACTATAGTCTTCTAT
>JAAYOT010000101.1 GCA_012520205.1 Clostridiales bacterium | reverse complement strand
CTTTTTTTGATTTCTTATACTCAATGGCACAAATTATCCACTTATTTTCATCTATACCCTTATTCATTTTCTCAATATATGATTTTGTTTCTTCTAAACTTTCATCAAGCTTTGAATCGGTAAACTCAATCATTTTAGGGTTACTTCTCATTTTGTAAATGTCCTGTAGATCATCATAGTTAAATCTTCTTAATACTAATTTTTTTGTTTCTATTACAGGAAATAGAGTAAAGTTAATCATGTTGTAATCTCCTATCTAGTAAATATTAATCATAATGCATCGCTACCAAAACAATCTTTAGCCCAATAACTATGTCTATTGCTCTTTTTTGATAACCAACTATCAAATTTCTTTTGATAGTTAATTAAATTGTTTGAAATATAGTCTGGGCACATAACGATATCAGAATCATTGCCTAAGTCATCTTTAGAATTATAACCAAAATGTAGAGCTATCCTTCCCATAATTACTCTAAAGAATCAACATATTCTTTAGACTCTTTTAAACCTAAGCCAGTAACTTCCCTATATAGTTTAATAGCTTGAATTTTCTTGCCTTTTGTAATTAAGCTTTTCAACTCCTTGTCTATCTCTTTTGAATCAATATTAGATAATTTTATTTTTTCTAATTCTTTATCATTTTCATTAGCTGATCTACTAGAAATAATGTTTATTGCTCCTGTAATTATAAATATAATCCCTAATAAATACTCTTTTTTAAATAATGATATTATTCCATATCCTATAAGGCATATACCTAAAGCAAACCAAATCTTCCAACCATTTTTATTCATAATCATTTCTCCTTAAAATTCTTATTACTAATATAAGGTAACTTCCAAAAATAAGCATCATATTTTTATATAATTATAATATAACTTTCAATTATTACATACTTCTGTATAAAAATGTATTTGTCAACTGTTATTGAATCATAGGTTCAACTTCTCCCTTCCAAGTTCCTGGATACTCACAATTCGCAATAATATATTCATCTACATTAAAAGATTCATTTGTACAGTGCCATCTAATTATTGCATCTTCGCAGAAATATTTTCTTAGCTCATCTTTATCTTGAGATACTACAACCTTCCAAAATTCCTTAATAAATTTCTCCATATAATAGTCCCCCCTTAGAAATTCTTATTTATATCTCCGCTGTTATAACCACAATTTCTTAGCATTGATTTACAACTATTCTTTAGACAAATTGAAAATATAAAACCTATAAAGTAGGCTGTAGAATTATATGATATTTACTGAGGAAAAATAAATTAAATCCCCATTTAGCTATTATTAATCTGTACACTTTTTATAATTATAACATAAATTACCAACACCGTATAGAAATTTAAAAACAAGATGTAATTTAAACTAAATAACTAATTTAAATTACATCTCATTCTTACTTAGATCCCAAAAAAACTGATACTTGAAAACTGAAAACTAACCTTTGCTCCCACTCAGCACTCCAAACTCACCACTCCACACTAACGTCCCTTCCATTTATGTTGCTGCTAAACTAACAGATAAATTGTTTAACCTCCACCATGATATGTTGTAATATATATAAAACCTATTCTTGTAGTCTTATAGGCCAATTTTTTATTACCTGTAGCCCTATCAACTAGCGAAGGCCTAAATCTATAAAATTTAATTCTATTATTATCATTATTATAATTTAACTCTTCTACTTGAGCAGTAAACGCAAGCTTAGGGTGACCAGTATCTTTCCTTATCCGTAGGTCTATTTTTCATAATTCCAAACTCATGTTTAGCCATGCTCCACCTATACAAATCAAAATAATATATTTATCTCATATTATTAAAAACTAATTAGTATATTAACTAAGTATAATAAACCAAAACAAAAATTACAAATACTGTATAAAACAAAAAAATAAGATGTAATTTAGACTAAATAACTAATTCAAATTACATCTTATTTTTACTTAAATCCCAAAAAGCTGAAAATTAAAATTTTATCGCAGACCTTATATTTTCACCTTTACAGGTAGGAATTTAACTTGGCATTGGACAGCATAAGCTTAATTCTATTTTCTTGATTTATTACTGACTGGGATGGATCATAGTCTATAACAACTATATTTGCTTCTGGATTTTTATCTACTATTTTCCTAATAGCACCTCTTCCGCAAATATGGTTTGGTAGGCAGCCAAAGGGTTGTGCACAAACTATGTTGTTAGCTCCTATATTTATTAGCTCTATCATATTTGCAACCAGTAGCCAGCCTTCCCCCATTTTTACCCCCTGACTAATATAGCCATCTGTTAATTTTCTTAGTTCTTCGAAGTCTGTTGGTACTCTAAAACTTGAGTATTTTTTAATATTAGAATTAATTTTTCTTTGAATCTTTAATACCAGCCTATAAATCATTTTGGCAAATTCTGATCTTTTAAAGTTCTTTTTATATAATTTATAATCCATAATACTATCAACTATGCAGTAGTTAATAAAGTCCATTAAGCCTGATTGGACTACCTCTGCCCCTTCTTTAATTAGGAATTCTTCTAGATGGTTATTTCCCATTCTAGAATATTTCATATAGATTTCTCCAACTATTCCCACCTTGATTTTATCTGTCTTCTTAATTTTTACAGAATTAAATTTATTAATTACTTCCTTTGAAACCTTGTCCACTTTTAAATATTTTTTACTATTAAAAGTATTTTTTAAATACTCTACAGCCTCATCTAAAAGGTCATCAGAATTATTTTTTGTAATTTCATAAGGCTTAACTTGGTTATAAAGGCACATTAATAAATCCCCATATATTATTGCATGAAACATTTTAATAATTACTTCTGGTGAAAAATTTATACCAGGGTGATCTTCAATTTTTGCAGCACTTAGCCCTATAGAAGGAACATCTTTAAAGCCACTGTTTTCCAAAGCCCTTCTAATTAAATGAATATAATTTGATGCCCTGCAGCCTCCCCCTGTTTGAGTCATTAAGACGGCAGTTTTATTTATATCATATTTACCACTTTTTAAAGCATTAATAAATTGTCCTATAACTATCATGGCTGGATAGCATATATCATTATTAGAATATTTTAAGCCTGCTTCAATGATTTCACTTACATCATCTTCTAAAAATTCAATATTAAATCCATCATCTCTTAATACTTTACCAAGTAATTTAAAGTGTATTGGCAGCATATTAGGAGCTAAAATTTTATAGTCCTTCTTCATTTCTTTTGTAAATTTAATATAATCATTTGTTATTATTTCTTTTGGCATTATTTTAAACTCATTTTTCACATATATCACCTATTTCTAATTGCTTCAACCATACTTCTAATTCTAATTTTAGATGCTCCTAAGTTACTTGTTTCATCGATCTTTAGTTGAGTATATAACTTTCCCTTTCCTTCTAGTATTCTTTTTAATTCATCTGCAATTATTGCATCTGTACCACAACCAAAGGAAACTAATTGAACTAGCTCTGTATTATCATTAGTTACTACATAATTTGCTGCATTAAATAATCTTGCTTGGAAGGTCCATTGATTAAGGATTTCAACATTTAAATTTTCTTTATCAATTGGAATTGAATCTTCGGTTAAAACAACAATATCTAAGGAAGTTAATAATCTGTCAATACCATGATTTATTTCCTTATCTATATGATAAGGTCTTCCTGCTAAGATTACTGCTAATAAACCATTGTTTTTTGCAAACTCTGCTGCTTCTGCTCCCTTTTGAAGAATATCTAACTTAAAATTATTATATTCACTTCTTGCATAGTCATAGGCCTTTGAAATATCTCTTTTCTTAATCCATTCATAACTGCCCTTTAGAGAATTATATAGGTTTTCTACTGTACTCTTTTTAGAATTTAAATCTAAGTAAGGACATATAAAATTATAGGAATTTAATTTGCTCATGTTATTTTTAATAACTTCAGGATAATAGGCAACAACAGGACAATTATAATGATTATCAGATATACCTTCATTATAATTATAAGTCATACATGGATAAAAAATATTTTTTACATCCTTATTCATTAAACTTTCAATATGACCATGGGTTATTTTGGCTGGATAGCAGGCTGTATCTGAAGGAATTGTATGCTGTCCAGATAAATATAATTTCTTTGAAGAGATATCCGATAACACTACCTTTATTCCTAATTTATTGAAAAGGGCAACAAAGAAAGGCAAGTTTTCATACATATTTAGGACCATTGGAATTCCTATTTCTCCTTTATTTCCTTCGTTATTTGAATAAGATCTTAATTTCTTATTTTTATATTCATATAAATTAGGAGTGTCTTTAAACTTTTCTTTTCCTGTTGGCCTTGAGCAATTATTTCCTGATATATATTTTCTTTTTCCTGTAAAAGTATTAATAGTTAAATTGCAGTGATTTGTACATAAACCACATTTTGTAGCTTTAGACTTATGAATAAAATCTTTTAATTCTTCTTTACTTATTATTGATGACTTGTCCAATTTTTTCTCTTTTGCATATAAAGCAGCTCCATAAGCTCCCATAAGACCTGAAATATTTGTTCTAATAACATTTTGATCAAGTTCTAACTCAAGACTTCTTAAAATTGCATTATTGCATAAGGTTCCCCCTTGAACTAAAATGTTTTTCCCTAAATTTTTCTTTCTTATTACTTTATATAAGGCATTTTTTACAACACTAATTGAAAGCCCAGCAGATATATCTTCAATAGTTGCACCGTCTTTTTGCGCCTGTTTAACTGAAGAATTCATAAAGACAGTACATCTTGAGCCTAAATCTGCTGGATGCTTGGCAAATAATCCAAGTTTAGCAAAGGATATAACATCGTAACCAAGGGAATGAGCAAAAGATTCAATAAAGGATCCACAGCCTGATGAACAGGCTTCATTTAGTACAATGCTTTTTATAGCTCCATTTTCTATTTCAAAACATTTTATATCTTGGCCGCCAATATCTAAAATGTAATCAACGTCCTTATTGAATTTGCTAGCTGCTATGTAATGGGCTAAAGTTTCTACAATTCCAAAATCAAGATTAAATCCCTGTTTAATAAGTTCCTCCCCATAGCCAGTAACAGAGCTTCCCCTTATTTTTATCTTATCTCCATACTTTTCATAAATATAGGCTAACTGCTCTTTTACTACATCAACAGGATTTCCCTTATTATTACCATAATATTTATATATAATATTTGCATCTTCATCAATTAGTAGAAGCTTTGTTGTAGTACTGCCTGCATCAATACCTAAATAAACATTGCCCTTAAAATTATTTATATCTATTTCCTTAACCCTTGCTTTATCATGTCTTTTAATAAATTCCTTATATTCATTTTCGTCTTTAAATAATGGTGGAATTTGATTTGAAATTCTTTTTGTTTTTAAATCCTGATTTAACAAAGCAGATTTTAAACTGTCATAGTTATATGTTTCTTTTTCATTCCCAGAATAAATTGCTGCTCCAATTGCAACAAAAACCTCAGCGTCTTCTGGTAATATTGCATTTTCACTATCTAAATTTAAATTTATAATAAATCTATCTCTTAAACCCTTAGAAAAGGTTAAAGGCCCCCCTAAAAAT
This sequence comes from Clostridiales bacterium, assembly GCA_012520205.1. Taxonomy (GTDB): domain Bacteria; phylum Bacillota; class Clostridia; order Clostridiales; family Clostridiaceae; genus Clostridium. Next base: position 6,986 of record JAAYOT010000101.1, on the reverse strand, counting down.
AAAATTTTTCCTTTTATTTCTCTACCTTGGGCTAGGCCGCCAATTGTTTGATTTACAATAGCATCATAAACGCTGGCAGCTATATCTTCTTTATTTGCTCCCTGGTTTAAAAGGGGCTGAATATCCGATTTTGCAAAAACTCCACACCTAGAAGCAATAGGATAAATACTTTTATAATTTTCACTTAATTTATCTAATTCTTCTACAGTAATTCCCATAAGGTTTGCCATTTGATCTATAAAGGCACCTGTTCCTCCTGCACAGCTGGAATTCATTCTTTCTTCTAAACCATTAGTTAAGAATATAATTTTAGCATCTTCTCCACCAAGTTCTATAACAACATCTATATCTTTAAATTTCTTTTTAACACCTATAGTTGTTGCAAAAACTTCTTGTACAAAGGAAATATTTGATTCTTTTGCAACTCCATAACCAGAAGAACCAGTGATTGACACTTTAATATCATTATTCTTAATAATATCTTTAACATTTTCTAATTCTTCTAAAATACATTCTCTTACCTTAGTTAAATGCCTTTTATAGCTTTTATATATAACCTTGTTGTCCTCACCTAATATTGCAAATTTTACTGTAGTAGATCCTGCATCTATACCAAGTCTATATACCATATAAAATACCTCATCTCCATTAAAAAACTTTATTGAATCAAGAATTTACAATTAATTATATTTTTTTACAGCTATCTCTTACTACTAATTTTACAGGAAGAACAATTTTTTTGCTGATATTTCTTTCTCCTTTTATTCTTTCCATAATTGTGCTTAATGCAGTTTCCCCCATAAATTCTGTATATACCTTAATTGTTGTTAAGGCTGGAGTTAAATACTGAGTTGTAGCAATATCATCGAAACCAATTATACTGATATCTTCAGGAATTTTATATCCTGCCTCATTAATAGCCTTATAAGCCCCAATAGCCATTGGATCACTGGCAATAAAAAAGGCAGTTGGAATATTTTTTAATTTTAATGCTTCTTTCATTAAGATATAGCCATCTTCAGGATTAAAGCAGCCTTTAAAAATCCATTCATCATTTAAATTATTGATTTTAGACATAAAATCTCTGTAGGATGCTTCTCTATAGTTTATTAATTCTTCTCCATTTTCATTACTATGGGGTACTACTTTTGCACCAATATATCCAATATTTCTATGACCTAAACTATATAAATATTCAAGGGCCTTAATTGAACCATATTTTAAATCAACAACAATAGAGTCAAACTCCCATTCCTCTGGAGAAGAATCTATAAAAATAATATTTGAGGATATCTTCTTTAATGCCTTAATTTCATCTTCTTGAAATATTCCTATGGCTATTATGCCATCAACATTTTTATATTCTTTAATATCATTTGATATAATTTTATTTAAAAATAGGGTTTTAAAATCTATATTATTTTTTGAACAATGTTTTTCAATTGCCATTCTTATGGATAAAAAGTATGGATCACTTAATTCTTTTGTTTCTGTATAAGAAGTAATTATCCCTAATCTATAATTTTTCCTCTTATTTTTTCTTTCTTTTAAGGTTACATAATTCATTTCTTCTGCTATTCTTAAAACCCTAGCTCTAGTATTCTCTGAAACATTTAGAGTTGAATCAAAATTTAGTATTCTAGAAACAGTAGAAATTGAAACCTTAGCTTCTGCTGCAATATCTTTAATTGTTGCCATAAATATTCACCTCCAATAATTTAGGTCCTGACGTGCAATTTAGTATGTATAATTTAGAATGTAATATTAAGGGAAAAACTACCAGGGGCAGTTTTAAAAGAATATATTTTTTACATTAAGGGGCCGTCTATGACAGCCCCTTAATTATTAATTATTAATTTTAGGCTATCCATATATTTTTCAATAGCCTTAGTATCAGTTATTTTTAAAACTCCACAGTCTTCTAGAACTTTTGTAAAGACTTTTCCTATTTCATTTTTAATTATTTCACTCACATTATCTTTATTGATATTTGAATTTTTTAGTTTTATTTCATTAAACCAGTCTCCATGAATTTTCATAACATCATCTTCAAAGATATTATGTTTTTCTCCTAATAAATATGCTTTCAGCATTTCCATTTCATTTTTTAGTCTAGCTGGAAGTACCGCTAACCCAAGTACTTCAATTAAACCTATATTTTCTCTTTTTATGTGATGAAGCTCCTTATGAGGATGAAAGATTCCATAAGGATGTTCCTTGCTGGTTCTATTATTTCTTAATACTAAATCTAATACAAATAAATCCTTTTCTCGTCTTGCTATAGGAGTTATTGTATTATGTTTTTCATTATTAGTTTCAGATAAAACACCAGCTTCTTCATCAGTGTAGTTTCTCCAATGCTTTAAAACTTTATTGGCTAATTCACTAATTTTATATCTATCTTTTCCTTTTAATCTTAATACAGTTAAAGGCCATTTTACAATAGACACAGATATATTGTTTATATTAAATTTACAAATATCTTCTGCCTTATACATTGGGAATTCATAATGTCCACCTTGATAATGATCGTGGGTTAAAATAGATCCTCCCACTATAGGTAAATCTGCATTAGAACCTAGAAAATAATGAGGGAATTTTTCTACAAATTCTAGAAGTCTATCAAAGGTCTTATTAGTTATTTTCATGGGTTCATGTTTATCTGAAAAAACTATGCAATGTTCATTGTAGTAAGAATAGGGAGAATATTGAAGAAACCATTTTTCATTTCTTAAATTTAAAGGTATAGTTCTTAAATTTTGCCTTGCGGGATGATTTAATCTTCCACTATAACCTAGGTTTTCTTTACATAAAAAACATTTTGGATAAGTACCTTGGGGCAAATTTTTTGCTGCTTCTATTGCCTTTGGGTCCTTTTCTGGTTTTGAAAGATTTATGGTTATATCTATATCTCCATATTCAGTCTTAGTTTTCCATACTATATTTTGGGCTATTCTATCAGTTCTAATATAGTCACAGTCTTTACTTAGTTTATAAAGATAATCTGTTGCCTCCTTTTCTGAAAGCTTATATTTGTCATTAAACTTATTTATAACTTCAGAAGGTCTTGGCATTAATGCTGCCATTATTTTAGTGTCTAATAAATCCCTATAAACTGAAGTGTTAGATTCTAATACTTTATTTTCGTAAGCATAATTTAGAAGATTGTTTAAAATCTTAGTAGGTGTTTCATAATCTTCCCTTTCTAAAATTTTAAGTTCTTCTTTAGTTAATTCTTCATAATTATCAATTTTTAAAATATCTAATATGCTATTTCTTACAAAAATTTTATCTTCTATTGGAAATAATTCTTTTTTAAGGCCATATATCAGCAGCTGTTCTATCTCTCTACAAATTCTCATAAAATCACCTACTTAGAAAATCCATTTGGATTGTTTTTATGCCACTTCCATGCTGAAGCTATTATTTCCTCCACATTTGTAAATTTAGGCTCCCAGTTTAAGATTTCCTTAGCTTTTTTAGAGGAAGCTATAAGTCTTGCAGGGTCCCCTGCCCTTCTTTCACATATTTTTGCTGGAATTTCATGTCCAGTAACTCTTCTTGCAGATTCAATCATTTCTTTTACTGAAAATCCACTTCCATTGCCTAAGTTAAATACATCACTATCTTTTCCTTCTCTTAAATATTCAACAGCAAGTATATGAGCATTAGCTAAATCTGTTACATGGATATAGTCTCTAATGCAAGTTCCATCTTCTGTATCATAGTCTTCGCCAAAAATAGAAATGAATTCTCTTTTACCTAGTGGTACTTGTAGGATTAATGGAATTAAGTGAGTTTCTGGGTTGTGAGCCTCCCCAATTGAACCACTTACATGAGCTCCCGCAACATTAAAATATCTAAGGGCAACATATTTTAAGCCATAAGCAGTATCACACCACTTCATCATTTTTTCCATTGCCAGCTTTGTTTCCCCATAAGTATTTGTTGGTTCTGTTTTATCTGTTTCTGTTATTGGCATTTTCTCAGCTTCACCATAAGTTGCTGCTGTTGAAGAGAATACAATTTTCTTAACATCATTATTGATCATTACTTTAAGCAATACTTCTGTTCCATGTACATTATTATTGTAGTATTTTAATGGATTTGTCATACTTTCTCCAACTAAAGAGTTAGCTGCAAAATGTATTACTTCTGTAATATTGTTTTCCTTAAATACCTTGTCTAATTCTTCCTCATTTCTTATATCCACCTTATAGAATTTAGCTTGTTTATGAACAGATTCAATATGACCTGTTTCAAGATTATCTACAACTACTACTTCTTCTCCTTTTTCTATAAGTTGATGTACTGCATGACTTCCTATATATCCTGCTCCACCACAAACTAATATCATTTTTATTACCTCCTAAATTTCCCTAGTTCCATCACCAACATTGGCAATATAAAAACTAGCTTCGTATCCTATTTTTTCTTCGTATCCTTGTCCAACTTTTTTAATAAAATCTCCAACTTTATCTCTCTTTACTAATGATACAGTGCATCCCCCAAAGCCTGCTCCTGTCATTCTTGAACCAATGGTTCCTTCATGGTTCCATGCAAGTTCTACTAAGGTATCTAGTTCAATGCCAGTTACCTCATAATCTTCTTTAAGAGAAATATGAGATTCATTCATAAGCTTTCCAAAGGAAAATAAATCTCCATTACTTAAAGCTTCTTTAGCTTTTAAAGTTCTTTGATTTTCGTACACAGCATGTTTTGCTCTTTTTCTATTTATATCATCTGTTATTAAATGTTTGTTATTTTCAAACTCTTCTATACTAAGTTCTCCTAGTGAATTTATATTTAATGTCTTTTTTAATTCAGAAAGAGCTGTTTCACATTGAGATCTTCTTTCGTTATACTTAGAGTCTGCTAATCCCCTTCTTTTATTAGTATTGCCTATAACTAACACTAAATCTTTTAATTCTAAAGGAGAATAAGAATAGTTTAGCGTATTACAGTCTAAAAGTATAGCGTGATCCCTTTTTCCCATACCAATTGCAAACTGATCCATAATTCCACAATTAACACCTATGAATTTATTTTCTGCTTCTTGAGCAAATTTTACTAATTGGATTCTATCAATATTTAAATCAAATAATGTATCCATCATTACTCCAATTAATACTTCTAAGGAAGCAGAGGAAGATAAACCAGCTCCATTTGGTATGTTGCCATATATATATATATCAAAGCCTCTTTCTATATTATATCCATTTTTTAATATAACATCTAGTACTCCTTTTGGATAATTAACCCAATCATGCTCTTTTTCAAACTTTATAGAATCTAAATGAAATTCTATGATTCCTACTTCTGGAAAATTGTCTGAATACATTCTTACTACTTTATCATTCCTTAGGCCTATTGCTCCATAAGTACCAAAACTTAAAGCACAAGGAAAAACATTTCCTCCATTATAATCAGTATGCTCCCCAATTAAATTTACTCTTCCTGGAGAAAAAAATGTCCTTACCCCTTCAATATAACTATAAATTTTTTTAAAGCCATTATTAATATCTTCCCTCACCATTAATTATCACCCTTTCAATTTATATAAGTTAATTTTAGCAGAAAAAGAAAACATTTTCAATTGTTTTAGTGGTTTTTTTACTGATATTTTACTATATTTTTTACTAAACTTTTGCTTTTATTTTTACCTTCTTCATCTATCAAATTTTAAATGGATTTTTAGTTTTGGAGGATCTTTTTCTAGCTCTATAAATTTTCTTTCAAGAAATTTTCTATTATAGTTAATTTTATTTAAATCTCCTCCATATAAGGAAGCCAATTCATTATAATAAAAAGCCTTTTCGTAATTTTGAATCTTTGAATAACATACAGCTAAGTTTATTGCAGGTACCCAGGTATAGTATGCTTTATTATTAAAGCCTAGATTATCCTTTTCAGGAATGCACTTTAATGCAGTTTCATACCAAAAAATTGCTTCTTCTACTTTATTGCTCTTATCTAATAAATCTGCAAAACTACAGCATATCTCCCCTGTAGGCTTATACTCCCTTAAATATCTTAATACTGTATTTACTGCCATTTCATCCTTTCCTTTAATCCTATAGCAACGAATTAAATTGTTAAAGGCTGCTTTTTTATCTTCTATCCATCCATTATAGTTTGCTAGGAAATCCTCATAGTTAGTAATTGCATCATCATAATATTGATTGTAATAAAGTTCATTTGAGTAGTAATACATATCTCTTGCTGTAAAAGGTATCTCATCTTCTATCATTTTTATAAATATTTTTAAATTTCTATCAGTACTAACTTTCATTTTATTGTGGTTTATAGTTATATCACTGTTTAATGTTATTCCATTAACTTCTAAGTACTCATGTACTCTTCCCTTCCAAGTAAAATTTTTTTCCCTTTTTACTAATCTATTTCTTTTTAAAGAAAAGGTAGTATTTCCTCTTTCATCTCTTGTTAGTGAATAGTTCATTGTAACTACATCAATACTTTTATCAAAGTTTTCTTTTAAAAGTTTGAGTTTTTTTCTGTTTATAGCATCAATATAATCATCTCCATCTAACCAAAGGATATAATCCTTTGTACTTTTGCTGAAAGAATAATTTCTAGCAGCAGAAAAATCATCTATCCAATCAAAATCGAAGATCTTTGCATTAAATTCTTTTGCAATTTCTTTTGTATTATCCTTTGAACCAGTATCTACTATAATAATTTCATCTACTATATCTTTTACAGAATTTAAGCACCTACCTAAAGTGCTTTCTTCATCTTTAACAATCATACATAAACTAATTGTAATATTTTCTCCTTTCAATAGTTACACCTCATAAAATTAATCTATTATTATTCTATGAGTTAATAAATTAATCTTGAATATAAATATAAACATTAGAAAACTTCTTTTATTTTTATAGATATATGATATAATAACTAATGCATATTTTTGCGGGTGGGTGAGGGATATAGAAAAAGAGGTTTTATGAAAGGATGGAAAAATT
>JAAYOT010000100.1 GCA_012520205.1 Clostridiales bacterium | reverse complement strand
CTTCGGTGGGCAATTATTATGCCTCTCTCCCACTATCTTCACCCGAACATATTAAATTATTTATTGAATTATACATTATTATACAAGCAAATGCAATAGCAAATTCAAATATTATAAAATAAATTATTTTTAAAATCATATCATTTATAACAGAATAGACAATAAAAAAGCCGCATAAAAATTGTTTCATTTTTACACGGCTTCAATTTTAGGTTTTTAGCTCACTGAAAATCCACCTTAATTGTGCACTTTGCATTTTAAATTATGAATTGAAGCTACTCGCTTCTCAGCGCTTCTACCGGATCTTTCTTAGCTGCATTTTTTGCAGGAATAAATCCTCCTAGCATAGTTAATAATACACTGATTATTACTAGCAATATTGCATGTACTGGATCTAAAACTGCTACATTTTCTAAATCAGTTACTCTATATAATATCTTATTTGTTGGGAAAGTTAAAAGCCACGCTATAAATATTCCAAGGAAGCCTGAAAGAGAACCTATTATAAAGGTTTCTGCATTAAATACTCTTGATATATCTTTCTTTCTAGCTCCTAGAGCCCTTAATACACCTATTTCTTTTGTCCTTTCTAAAACAGATATAGATGTAATAATTCCAACCATAATTAATGAAACTACTAAAGATATAGCAGCAAAAGCTATAAGTACCATAGTTATTGCTCCCATTATTCCACTTGATAAACTTACAATAGTGCTTGCCATATCATTGTAAATTATCATATCCTCTTTTTCCTTACCTTCATTCCATGCATCCAAGTAAGATACTACTTCATCCTTTGTTGTAAAGTCCTTTGGGTATAAAGTTATCATATATGGAACTTCACTGGCACCTAAAGTTGCTAAAATATTATCTTTTGTATTTGAATTAGAAGATTGCATCATTTGATTGCCACTTGATGAAGAAAAACTTTCTCCTGTAAATACGTTATAATCAGCTTCTAGTTGGGCTTTAACAACTTCTGAATCTTTTGCATTTTCAATAAATGTTCTGCTTAATTCGTCAGAATATGCAATTCCACTTTGTAAAATTGGAATATTTACATCTTCTTTAAGCCTTAAAACAGCGGAAATCTTTAACGAAATAGAATTTTCATTATTATAAAGACTACTCATATCAGTAGGGCTTGCTGCTAAAGTAAAGTAATTACCAACCTTCTTATAATAATCATCATTTAATACAGCCTTAATTTCATAACCTACAATATCTTTAAAATTTATTTCTTCTGCGCTGCTATCTATTCCTAAAGCTTCTAAAACCTTTGTGTCTATTTGGTTATATTCGTCAACAACTAATATTAAATCATTCATTGTTTCTGGATAACTTCCGTATAATAAATCATAATTTTTTTCTAAATATCCTTGTTCATTTTCACCTGTACTTATTGGATAGGAAGATAAATTTAAATCTTGTGCATTTATTGTTGTTGCAGTTCCATCAGCCATCTTTAATAAATTCATATTTACTAAACGCGTGTAAGATAAGCCTGATAATAAATTTTTATCCAAGTCTTCTATATAATCAACATAATCTTCGCTTATAACATTTTTATGGGTATGTCTATTATCCTCCCTATTATAAGGATAAATAACTTCAGTATCTGGATATTTACCTTCATCTTCATCTAATCCAAGAGCCTTATTTCTTTCTCTCTTCATATCATTAAAATCCATTTCAGTTGTGGTTTGAGTTATCATTATTGGAAAACCTGATAAGGTCTCTGTTTCGAATATATCTATTTGTTTATCAAAACCATTTGATAAAGATAAAATCAAGGCTATTCCTATTATTCCTATACTTGATGCAAAGGCTGTAAGAAGGGTCCTCCATTTTTTTGTTCTAATATTCATTCCTGATAGTTTTAAGGCAGTCAAAAAACTCATACTTGTTTTTTTAAGATTATATAGGGAATTATTTTTTTCCTCTTCCAATGGGTTAGAATCTGAAATAATACTTCCATCCCTAAATTCTATAATTCTATCTGAATATTTATGGGCTAGCTCTGGATTGTGGGTAACCATAATTACAAGTTTATCTTTTGCTATATCCTTTATAAGTTCCATAATTTGAATACTTGTTTTAGTATCCAAAGCTCCTGTAGGCTCATCTGCCAAAATAATATCTGGATCATTGGCTAAAGCTCTTGCAATTGCAACTCTTTGCATTTGCCCTCCTGATAATTGATTTGGCCTTTTATGAATATGTTCTTTTAAACCTACTCTTTCTAAAACTTCCTTAGCCTTTCTATGTTTTTCTTTTGAAGATACTCCGCTTAAAGTCATTCCCATTTCAACATTATCTAAAACACTTAAATGACTAATTAAATTATAGCTTTGGAAGATAAAGCCTATACTATTATTACGATAGGCATCCCAATCTGAATTTTTAAAGTTTTTTGTTGATTTTCCATTGATTATTAAGTCTCCGCTATCGTACTTATCTAAACCTCCAATTATATTTAAACAGGTGGTTTTACCTGAACCACTTGGCCCTAAAATAGAGACAAATTCCTTTTCTCTAAAATTTAAGGTAACACCTGCTAAAGCTACTTGCTTAAATTCACCAGTTACATAAGACTTAGTTATATTTTTTAGTGCTAACATACTGCTCCTCCTAGTATAAATTTATGTTCCTCAAATTTTTACATAATTTTTAAAACACAGTATAGATTATACTCTTCTTTTTTATTTTATATAGCATGTTTACTATAAATTAACTATTTTTTCACAAAAAATTGGCTGCTTAAAACAGCCATAAAAATATTTTTCCTTATAAATTTATAAATTATCTATTATAAACTTAAAGATGTTTATTCCCACATCTTTTATATTTTCTTCATTAAACTCTGAAAAATCATGACTTGTTCCTTCTAAAGTTACTATTTCAGCTTTATTTTTTGTATCAATCAACTTTTTAAATAAAGATTCTGCATTTTCATAGGGAACCAATTGATCCTCAGTACTATGAATTATTAATGTTTTAGGTTCATCAGCTCCAACATAATTTACTGGACTATATTCTTGAATTATTTCTTCTTTTTTATCACCTAAGGAGTTTATTATTTCCTCAAAGGTGCTGCCAGCATTATTTATATCTAATGTGCTTAAGTCGGTAGGCCCAAAGAAGTCTATTAAATATTTTATTTTTGAATTATATTTTTCTAATTCTGTATCATCTATAAATTCTTCATTTTCACTATAAGCAGCCATCATTGCTAAGTGGGCTCCTGAAGAAACTCCTATGATTCCTACATTTTCTGTATCAAAATTATAAATATCCCTATTTTTATTTATCCACCTTACTGTATCCTTTATATCACTTACCTGCTTATAAAAAATAACTTCATCTTCCATAAGCTGATATTCTGTACTTATTACAGTAAATCCCTCTTCTCTAAAAAAATCTAAAATAGGCTCCATAAATTCTGGAATTGCATTGCTTCCATAGGCCCAGCTTCCTCCGTGAACATATATTAATACAGGGGAACCGCCTCTTCTTATTTTCTTAGGCCCATATATATCTAATGTTAGTGGAATATTATTAGTATTTTTATATTCGATATCATTGTGGTCTATAGAGGTTAGTTCTCTAAAAGCTTCTTCCTTATCTATATTTAAATCTTCTATTGTTACATTTTCTTCTGTGATTTTTTTATATTTTTCAAAGGCATGAAGATAAGCTATTATTTTGTCCCATGACAAATAAATTCCTAATATAATTAAAGCAATAAAAGTTACAAGAATTATTAATTTATTTTTTCTTTTCATACACACTCCCTTTTTTGCCTCTAAATATTTATATTCTATCAATAAAATTAATAAAATATATTATAATAATAGTATAATCTTAGGATTTATCCATATACAAGAATTGTTTAGGTATTTAATAAATTCTTTATAATTATGCTACAAAATCAATAAAATTATATTGGAGGAAATTATGAAAAAATTACTTTCTATACTACTAATATTAACTTTAATATTTACCTCTATACTTTTAACTAGCTGCACTCAAATACAAAATATATTTGAAGAAAAAACTACTGAAGAATAGAACAGGGATAAGGAGCCTGACTCTACAGAAAACAACAATAATAATAACAATAACACTAGCAACAATAGCAATGAAAATTCAAATAATGAAAATCCATCAAAGCCGCCAAAAACTGAAGTAAAGACCGTTAGGATTTTTGCTTTTGATTATGAAACACCAGAGCTATATTATTATGATACTGAAATTACAGTGACAGACAATGCCTTAGTAACAGCCTTAACTAATGAGCTTCAGTACAATTTGCCTGAAGATAGATTTTTAGCTTTAACAGATGAGGTGGGTGTTACTTCAGCTAAACTTGATGATGAAAAGGGCATTTTAACAGTAGTATTTAATGAAGCCTTCACTGAAAAGATGCTACTTGGATCTGTAACTGAAAGTGGGCTTCTTGCTTCAATTCTTAGCACTTATGCCTATAACTATGGAGTGGATAAGGTTGCTATTTACTTTGGAGATACCTTATATACTTCCCTAAGAGGTGAGTTGCCTGAAGGATACTTTGAGGTTGATTATTATTTTTAATTAGATTATTATTTTTTAATTCCTCAAAGAAGGCTTTTACACCAGCCTTTTTAAAGGTATTCTTATTTCCAGCTACTACTATTTTTCCATATTCTTTGTTTAAAATTTTACCTATAAAGTAATCTATCAATTCCTTACTAAATTCATTTTGTTCAAATAGCTCCCTATTTAATTTCTTTCCTATATCTGATTTAACTTTATTAATATTATGTTCCTCCATAGTTTTGTCTCCTTTTATAACTTATTTACTCTTTAAGACTTAGTAATATTTTTATCTAATTTATTTTATTTATTATATAAAAAAAGAAGATTGGGAACAATCTTCTTTTTACAGCATTTTTTCTTTACTATATTAAATTATCTTTCTTTAATAGTTCCATTAAAGTTTGTTTAAAATTAAACTCCTTTATTATAGAATTTACTTCCTCAAGGGCTTTTTTCTTCTTTTCTTCGGTAATTTTAGATTTTGAAGCCCTAATTAATATATTTTTTGGTGAATGGGCAATATCAATAAACTCTAATAATTGGGTTTTGTATCCACAGGCTTCTAATAGGTTCCCCCTAATAGCATCTGTCATAAGGGCTGCAGTTCTTTCTTGAATTATTCCATATCTATTTAATATTGAAAGATTTTGAGCCCTCATTTGACTATTTAATTCATGTTGACAGCAAGGAACTGAAAAAATCATTTTTGTATTCCATTTTATTGCATTATATAGTGCATAATCTGTGGCAGTATCACAGGCATGTAATGTAATTACCATATCTACTTTATTGTTATATTTATATCCATGAATATCTCCTAATTCAAAGTGAAGATTATCATAATTATATCTTTTTGCTATTTCATTGCATTTATTAATAACATCTTCCTTTAAATCAAGGCCTATCATTTTTACATTAATATTTTTAATTTTCACAAAGTAGTAATATAATACAAAGGTTAAATAAGACTTACCGCATCCAAAATCTAAAACAGTTAGCTCCTTATAATCTTTCTTTTTAATTTCATCGTCAATAATTTCAATAAACCTATTTATTTGCTTATATTTATCGTACTTTGAATTAATAACCTTACCTTCTTTAGTAAAGATTCCAAGATCAATTAGGGGCTCTATAACCATGCCTTCTTTTAAAATATAGTTCTTTTCTTTATTGTGACTTGTATTCTTAAGTTTTACATTGTTGCTCTTTTTTCTTCCTAAGAACACCTTTCCCTTTTTTGAAATTTTCAAATCAAAGCTAGCTTCATTTGACCAGGCTGAAAGCTGCTTATAATTTACTATGTATTCATTAATTTTCTCTTCAAGATTTTCTAATTCTATATTTTCATGGAAAACTTGCCTTTCAGTAAACTTTTCAACTTGATAATATTTTTTGCCCTTACTATTTATCTTTAATAAAATATCAATCTTTTTATATTTCTCATCTTTATTTTTTTTATTGCTTATAACTACCTTTATTATTTCTTGTTCAACTATTTCTTTTATAGCATTTTTTAATTCATCCATTATTACACTTCCTCTTTAAATTAAAATGAAAATAAATTATCAATTATTATACTATATAATAAGTTCAACTATATCAAGGAAAACTCTTATTCTTTATATATACTTTTTAATAATTCAATTTCTTTTTTATGCCCTTCTAATTCATTAGGTGTCTCTAAGAAAAATGTTGATAATATTATTAATAAAAATTAGCCCTAGAATTTTTCTAGAGCTAATTTTTATTTACTTATTTTGTTTCTTCTTTTTTATTTACTTTCTTGTATCTTATTATTGAAACTCCTGCCAGTAATATGACTAAAGCTGATATTAATAGGAGATTTGTATTTGTTCCACCTGTAGTAGGTAGACCTCCTGTATTTCCTTCCTTAATTTCTTTATTAATTGGTAATTTGCTATTATTTTCTTTATCATTCTTTTCTATATTATCATCATTAGTCTTATCTGCTTCTCCTGGTGGATTTCCTGGTACAGGCTTTGGAGTCGGATTCTCTTTCTCATTTTCAGCTATTGGGAATTTTATTGTAAACTTTCTTATAACTTCTGTTATATTTCCTGCCTTATCTTTTGCAATAACCTTTAACTCATATTCCCCTTCTTGATTAATAAGCTCACCATCATAAGCCTCTCCATTTAGTGTAACTTCTACAACAGCACCTTCTTCGCTTTTTATATTAGGCAATACTTCTTTATCATATTTCATTCCGTCAATTACATCTTTAACTTCTAAAACTGGTGCAGTCTTATCAATAACAAAATTAATTGTACTTTCTGCTACATTTCCTGCTAAATCTGTTGCCTTTACATATAAACTATATTTGCCTTCCTCTGTTATTGCTTCTCCATTATAATACTTACCATTTAACTCCATTAAGGTTTGTACCTTTTCATTTATTTCAATTATAGGCGATATATTACTATTATAGTAAGAACCATCTATAAGATTTGTAAATGTTATTGTAGGATTAGTTTTATCAATTGTAAATTTAATAGTAATAGTACGCTCTAATTCATTTAATCCAACTACTTTTAATACTAGTTCATATTCTCCTTCTTCACTTATTTCCTCAAAGTCGTAGGCCTCTCCATTTAATAGTGCTTCTACACTTAGTAACTTATCACTATTTAAAATATTAGGCTTAATATTAGTATTATATACTTTACCATTAGCTACTCCTTCTAGTTCAACTTCTGGTAAAGTTTTATCTACCACAACTTTTATTTCCTTATTAGTTTCATTTCCAAGTGAGTCTACTGCCCTTAAAGATATTGTATCTCCGTCTACAACTGGGATTTCATATTCGAATTCTCTGTAAGTATCCTCAGCTCCCTTTGATTCATCTAGGTGTATATCTAATTTAAGCTCTTCATTTACATAGAACTTATAGCCTAGTGTATTATCACTAATAGAACCTTTCAATACTATTGAATCTTTTGCTGTTACTAGAACTCCATCTTCACTTAGATTTAATCCATGTAATTCAATTTCTGGACTTAGGGTATCACAGAATACTTTATAAGTATTATTGAATACCTCATCACCTTTTGAATTAAAGGCTTTAATTTCTATATTGTTATAGCCTTCATTTAATTCAATTGTTGTAGAGAATTTTCCATCTCCTATATTTTTAACATCTTGTCCATTTATTAATATTTTCTCTATATCTCCTAAATAACTTCCAGATAAGGCTAATTTATTATCTGTATATGTCATTCCTTCTTCGAAATTATCGAATCTAATTTCAGGCTCATAATCTCCAACACCTATATTAAAGGTATCTTTTCCTGTATTTCCGGCATTATCTAAGGTGTAAACTTCTATTGTATTAACTTTATTATCAATTAAATTAATTTCTGCCTTTAATGAATCTTCTTCTAAAATATAATCTTCTAATTCTTCTCCATTTACTATAACTAATAAAGAAGCTATTTTAGAATTTAATAGTTCTCCTCCAAAAGTAATATTAAGATCATATTCTGTGTCCTTAGTTTCAGAAGCTGATTCTAAAGTTGTTTTTATTGGTGTTAAGTCAATCTTTACAGGTATAGTAAGCTCTTGATAGTTTTCTCCCCCATCGATTCTTGCTTTGTAATTTAAATAATATTGACCTTCTTCAAGAACTTCATTTACACCGGTTTCTGAATTATATTTTGTACCATCCCAAGCTAGGGATTCAAAAAGATTAGCTTGCCCACCACTTTCTTCTAATATATTTCTTCTTAAGTCATTTCCTGTTACTATGTTTTCAGCCATTACATTTTTATTTCCATCTAGTAAGTCTACTTTTATTTCCTTGGCATTTCTTAGTAAAAATAAGGCTGGCAATAAATTATCAAAAAATTCATCATTATTTGGTGAAATTGCAACATTATCTCCAACTATTTCACCTTCTGTATAACCTAAATAATAATATTCACCTAACATTTCTCCAACTGGAAAACTAGGGCTTAAGACAATATTATCTTCATTCCAAGGTAAATCATCCATTATTGCTTCTTCTTCCCAATCACCATAGTATCCCATATAAGGAACTACCAAATCAGGATTTTTTCCATCTGAAGATATTACTTTAATGAAACCTTCAACAAAATTATTTGTAACAGCTCCTTCTGGAAGAGTTAAATTTGCATTAATAGTCACTTCCCCATTAGCTGGAACCTCAACTTCATTTTTATCAAAAGTTAAACTTCCTCCTTCTAACTGGGTATCAAAAGGAACATATCCGTATATATAATATTCCTCTATCATGGATGGCTCAAAGGCTGTTAATACATCATAATAACTTTCTACTCTAAAGCTTTTCTTTTCATTAGAATAGTTTTTTAATTTAATAGAAAATTCAGTTCTTTCATTAATTTCCTTTAAAGCTATTACTGCCTCGTTATTTTCCCCTAAGGCTAATACAGAATTTTCAATAGCCGCTTTGGCTTGTATCATTCCAGAACCTTGCCTTCTTGGAGAATATGGTAATGTTTCACCAAATACTGTATCTTGTTATTATATATAACTATAGCAACAGCTCCTGCATTTTGTGCATTCAATTGTTTTTCAATAAAACCTATTTCTCCTCTTTGTACTAGAGCTATCTTTCCCTCTAAATTTAAACCTTCATAATCTCCTGCTCTTCCAAAACCTGCATTCACTAGCTCTAATTCTTCTTCCTGTGAAAACACATCTAAAGGACTAAGATCTGTTTCTGTATATCCCATTAAATATTCACTTCCACTTATTATGGCTGTAAAAGCAGATAATTTTGTAAAGGAATTTTCTGAACTTGCAACTTGTAAAGCATCCTTTGCAATTCCTGGTGATCCTACTGTTGATGTATCACTTATACCTTCTACAATAAATGGATTTGTAGCTGTGGTTGAATTTCCTGCTGATACTACACATAAAACACCATCATCAGTAGCATTTTTTATTGCTACTTGCTCTGGAGAGTTTTCATCCCTAAAGCCTGCAACTGCTCCTAAAGACATGTTAATTACATCTGCACCTAATTGAACTGATGTTTCTATTGCAGCAATAATATCATCTGAGTAGGCCCCTCTAACTTCACTATTATTACTAAATACCTTCATAGCAAGAAGTTGAGATTCTGGTGCAACTCCCTTAATGCCATTATCATTATTAATATCTTCATCACTTGCATTAGACCCTACTATTCCTGCAACATGCATTCCATGCATACTACCTGATGTATCTATTACTAAATCATCTTTATCTGCAAAATTATACCCATATGGAACTTTTTCAGTAAAGTATTTACCAAATTCAATATTTATATCTTCTTCTTTCAACTTAGCACTGGATGGATCTGTTAATACCATATCTTTGTGGGTATAATCAATTCCAGTATCTATTATTGAAACAACCATACCTTCGCCATTATAGCCATATTCTTCCCAAACACTAGCTATTTGAGTATAATCTTTTGAAGTACTCATATCTGGATAATATACTATTGCTTCACTTACCTTGTCTATTCCTTCAATATCCATAATTTTTTTAATGTCTTTCCTTTTTACATCAATTGAAAACCCATTAATTAAATTTCCAAAACTATGCCTTACTTCTTCTCCAGTAACCTTCTCTGCCTCTTCTATTACTTCCCCTTGAGAATCTTTTACAGAATCAATTATATTCTGTGATGGTTGAATCCCCCTTTGGACCTTTAAAGTAGCAGGCTTTTCTTCATAACTAAACCCCCTTCTAAATAAAATAAAAAAGAAATCACTTAATTGATTTCACTTATAAATTATATGTTAACTTTTCCATTTTTTGTTAAACTTTCCCTCGATATTTTCCCTATTTTTTCTACAAATAAAAATGAAGCAGATTAACTGCTTCATTTATTCATTCTTATAAATTTTATTAATATATTCCTTCATCAGATTAGCAGATCCAATGAACTTTTCCTTTTCTTCCTTAGAAAGATCAATATCTAATACTTTTTCTACTCCCCCGCTGCCAACTATGGTAGGAACACTTAAATATACATCACTTACTCCTTTATAATCTTCAAGGAAGGTTGATACAGTTAATATTGTTTTTTCATCTTTGGTAAGAGCTTCAACTATTCGTGCTAAAACTGCAGCAACTGAAAATGCTGTTGCTCCCTTTCTTTTTATAACTTCGTAAGCTGCATTTTTAACATCTTCAGCTATTACCTTTTCTGTTTCACAATCCCATTCAATATTAAACTGATTAGAAAAATCCTGAACTTTTATATTTCCTATTGTTAAGGATGACCAGGTAACAAATTCGCTATCTCCATGTTCGCCTAGTACAAACCCTTGAACACTTCTTCCATCTATTCCAAAGTATTTTCCTAATAAGCTTCTAAGCCTAGTTGTATCTAATACTGTTCCAGATCCTATTACCCTGTTTTTAGGGAATCCTGATAATTTATATGTTATATAAGATAGGACATCTACAGGATTTGTTACCACAAGTAATATGGCATTTGGACTTAACCTTGCTAAATCAGGTACAAAACTCTTAAATATTTTATAATTTTTATCTATTAAGTCTAGTCTAGTTTCCCCAGGTTTTTGACCAACTCCAGCAGTTATTATTATAATATCAGAATTCTTAGTATCTTCTATGGTGCCTAAGGTAACATAACAAGGACTGCTTAAAGAACTTCCATGAGTTAAATCTAAAACTTCCCCTAGGGCCTTTTCTTGATTTACATCACTAATAACTATCTCTCTAACTAATCCCTTTTGCTGTATTGCAAAGGCTGTTGTGGCACCAATAAATCCTGCTCCAATTATTGAAACCTTACTCATATTTTCCCTTCTTTCTTAGTTTAATTACTATATAGTCTTCACTAAAATGGAAGAAATAAACTAGTAACTTTTAGTAACTACTATGGCTTATTATTTTCTTATAACCTCAACCTTATATCCATCTGGGTCTGTTACAAAGTAATAAGTTGGCACGCTTCCAGGCAGACCCTTTAGGGGTGTAACTTCATACCCTAAGGCAATATGCTTTTCTCTCATTCCTTCTAAATCTTGAGTTCCTACAGCAATATGGCTAAATCCATTTCCAAGATCATATGGTTTTTCAACATCATAATTATAAGTAAGTTCAACCTCGTAGCCGCCTTCTTCATTAGATAAATATACTAAAGTAAATTTATGCTCAGGAAAGTCCTTTCTTCTTGTTTCTATTAACCCTAATGCTTCTTTATAAAATTTTAATGAAGCCTCTAAATCTTTTACTCTAATACAAGTGTGTAACATGGTTACTGACATAGTATTACCTCCTAAATAATATATTTTTTTATTTATATTTTCTTACTTTAATTATATTATTAAAATTATATTTTTCAACTGAAATAAGCATCTTATATGATTATTTATTATAAAATTTTAGTCCTTTTACCTATATTTACTTTATATATTTTTTACTTTAAAATTATTATTATGCTAATTATATTTTAGGAGGTACCTATGAAAAAAAATAAGATTATTTTAACATTATTTTCTGCATTTATTATATTTTCTTTGAGCGCTTGTACGCCTTCTTTGGAAAAGGAAAATTCATATAATGAAAATATTGAAGCAGAAGAAAAAGAAATTGCTATTGAAGAGGAGATTCCTACTACATTTTATGCTTTTGAAAAAGAATATACTTCTGCAAAGGATATTAATGAAATTGAAATTAATTCAGATATTTATGATGATCAAAAGGGCATTTCCCATGTATATGGAGAATATAAAGAAATTGATTTTATAAAAGACTTGCTCTATAAATATGTAAATGAAGATGAATCTGTTTATGAGTATCTACTATCTTACGATAAAAATTCTGAAGATTTAATTACTTCCATAAATAATACTGATATGAATAAATTAAAAAAAGACCTTAGTTCCCTTAGAAATCAAATGGAACTTGCCCCTGGAGAAGAGATGTATTTAAAATTAGATAAAGTTACCTATGAGGGAGCAGATTCAAATACAAATTTAGGTCATGCCTTCAAAGTTAGGGTAGCTATATCAAGAATAGGGGCTACAGAAGTTCCATGGAATTATTTTTATGTTTCTGTTTATGAGAAAGAAAATAAACTATTTGCTCATTTATTTTAAATAATGAAATTAAGATATTTAAAAAGCATAATTTTAATAACTTTTCTATTAAAATTATAAATTATTTTTTAAATATCTTTTTTTATATTTTATTCTAGCAAAATTACTTACTTTATTAATTACGCTATAATTAGTAGCTGCTCCCAGCACTCCCACTATAGGCAATCCTTGAATAAACTTTGCTATAAGGAGGGAATCAGATAAAACCTCTGAGGTTAGCTTAATAGTTTCTTCAAGACTTTCTTCTGCTTGCATATTTAGATCTATTTTTTCAGCTAAATAATCAAGCTTATTATTAAACTTCACCTGTCTTTCTTCATTTGTAAGGGCAGTACATATTAAATATAAAATTAAAATTTGCTCTTCTTCCTTTTCATAATCAAATCCATAGCTTAGGGCAATTTCATAAACGGTTTTTAATATCATCCCTATGAAGATTGGAATGTCTGGTATTCCAATTCCCAATAGTCCAAGGCCTGCTCCTTCTGCTGTAGAAATAGTTGCATTAATAAGCTTGCTTTTTCTACTTACACTATCTAAACTCCTAATACTTTTTCTATTTAATTTTCTAAATACTGAAAAATTATTAACATCATGTTCTGCTTTTATTTTTTCTTTATCGTATAACTTTTCTATATATTTACTTCCCTTTTTCAATACAATTTTAAAGCCATTATAAAAAGCACTTTCTAGGGTATTTCTTAATTTATCAGGTATTACTTCTTCTATTTTGTCAGCAACTGGATTTATTTTTGATTTTAAAAGCCCCTCTTTTTTAGCTAATATTCTTTCTTCCTTTTTCCTTAGTTTTTTTAGTTCTCTATCTTTAATTTTTCTTATTTTTATATATTCCATATTAATCACTCCATTTTAATAATTTAGTTTTTTACCTGTAATATTAATTCTAAAAACTTATTTGCAGCTAAAGATAATGGAACCCTTTTTAAGGAGCATATTCCAATACTTCTTGAAGGAATATTTTCTGTGGTTTCTACCTCAAATAAACTTCCATTATCTAAATATTCTTTTGAAAATTCCTTTGTTACAGAAGCTATTCCTAAGTTTATTTTAGCAAACTCTAAAAGTAAATCATGGGATCCTAGTTCAAATTCTGGAGATATACTTACTCCCTTACTTAACATAAAATTTTCAACATATTTTCTTGAATTAGATTTTCTTTCAAGTAATATTAAAGGATGCTTAGCTATTTCTTCAAAAGTTAATTTATCTTTTATTTTTTCCTTATATTTTTCCCCACATACAAAAATATCATGAATTTCAAATAAGGGCTTTTGATCTAAATTTGAATCTTCCAAAGGAAAATTGCATATTGCTATATCTATTTCCCCAGCTTTCAATATAGAACATAATTCTAAGGTAGTGCCATTTATTATTTTAAATTTAATATTAGGATATTTAATATGGAATTTTTCTAAATAAGGAAGTAGAAAATATCTAGAAATAGTATCTCCTACTCCAATTTTTAATTCTCCAACAGATAAATTCTTGAACTCTAAAAGCTTTTCTTCTCCTGAATCTATTAATTTAATAGCAGAATTTACATAGTCATATAAGGCACTGCCTTCAACAGTTAAAGAAACTCCCTTTGTTGTTCTATTAAATAGCCTTGTATCTAACTCAGCCTCTAATTGCATTATAGATTGGCTTATTGCTGGCTGAGTCATATATAATTCCTTTGCAGCCTTTGAAAAACTTTTATTTTTAGCCACCTGCCAAAAAACTCTATATAAATCTAGTTTATTTATCATATAACTTCTCCTTATACCTTTTATATGATTTATTTATTTTACTTATATCATAACTATAGTGTATATTATAATAGTAAATTAGAAAATATAAAAACAAATTAACATTGTGAGGAGAGATTGTTTTGGAAAGAGTTGTTGGAACAGTTGTTAGAGGACTTCGTTGCCCTATAGTAAAACAAGGAGATATTATTGAAGATATAGTTGTTGAAAGTGTACTTAAAGCATCTGAAGTTGAAGGCTTTACAATTAATGATAGGGATATAGTAACTTTAACTGAATCTATTGTTGCGCGTGCTCAAGGGAATTATGCTACAGTTGACAATATTGCAACAGATATAAAAGCAAAATTTGGCGATGATACTATTGGCGTTATTTTTCCAATCTTAAGCCGTAATAGATTTGCTATTAATCTTCGTGGTATTGCAAAGGGAGCTGCTAAAAAAATAGTATTAATGCTTAGCTACCCTTCTGACGAAGTTGGTAACCACCTAGTTGATATAGATCTTCTTGATGAAAAGGGAGTAAATCCTTGGAGCGATGTTTTAACTGAAGAAAAGTTCCGTGAATTATTTGGATATAATAAGCATCAATTTACTGGTGTTGATTATGTAGAATATTATAAATCATTAGTAGAAGAATGTGGCATAGAATGTGAAGTTATATTCTCAAACAACCCTAAAACAATTTTAGAATATACAAAAAGCGTACTTGCTTGTGATATACATACAAGATTCAGAACAAAGAGAATATTAAAGGCTAATGGAGCAGTTAAAGTATTTAGTCTTGATGATATATTAAATGAATCAATTGATGGAAGTGGATTTAATGAAAATTATGGTCTATTAGGATCAAATAAATCTACTGAAGATACTATTAAATTATTCCCAAGAAACTGTCAGCCTGTTGTAGATAAAATTCAAGCTGTTCTTAGAGAAAAGACTGGAAAAGAAGTAGAAGTTATGGTTAATGGAGATGGTGCATTCAAAGATCCTGTAGGTAAGATATGGGAACTAGCTGACCCAGTTGTATCTCCTGCTTATACTAAGGGCCTGGAAGGTACACCAAATGAAATAAAACTAAAATACTTAGCAGATAATGATTTTGCTGACCTTAAGGGTGAAGAATTAAAAAATGCTATATCAGAATATATAAAAAATAAAGACGAAGATTTAGTTGGAAGTATGGCTTCTCAAGGAACTACTCCAAGAAGACTTACAGACTTAATAGGTTCCTTAGCAGATTTAACTTCTGGAAGTGGAGATAAAGGAACACCTATTGTATATATTCAAGGTTACTTTGATAATTATACAAAATAGAATTAGATTTAAATTTCATAGCACATAGATTCACTTTAATCTTCTTAAGAAAGTTTCTAAGGAATGGCTAAATAATTTTGTTTGTTCTAAATTTCCTTTTGAAATAACAAGTGATACTAACATTAAAATTGATATTTGCTTTTCTCTAGTTTTGATATAATAACACCTTAAATTTTATCCTCAGTATATATTACCTCTACTTATTAGAAGTAATATATGTTAGGAGAAATATCATAAGAACTTTATTTTAGGTTTATCCTAATTTAATGTTCTTTTTTTACCTCTAAAGCATAACTAGAATAATACTGAATTTCTCTTAATTTTAATCTGATTAATCTTTGATGCATTTTCCCTACGCTCATCAAAAAATTGAAGTCTCTTTATTAAGCTCTCCTCATTCAAAAAACAAAAAATTTTATAGAATTTATACTTCGTCAAGGACGGTTTTAAAAATACTGTACAACAGTTTTCAATAGATGATTTCTCTATCGAACAGGAGTCATCTTTTTTTAATTCCACTGAGATCTATAGTTATTATAATAATCAATATAATCATCTATTTCAGTAGCTAGTTCTTCAAATGCTTCATATTCCTTGATATACGCGCCATCCTTTAAATGACCAAAAAACGATTCCTGCGGGGCGTTGTCCCAGCAGTTACCGCGCCTAGACATAGATTGTCCTATATTATGTTTTTTTACTCTATTTTGAAATATAGCGCTTGTATAATGTGCCCCTTGATCTGAATGAATAAATACATCTTTATGTAATCTGTGTTTTGTGCTCAAAAGATTATCAATGATATCAATTACGATATCTATTTTTAAGCTTTTAGAAACATTATAAGCTAAAACTTCATTTGTAGCGGCATCTAAAATGGTCGACAAGTAAGCCTTTTGGCCGTTCTTAAAAAATAGATATGTTATATCGGTTAGTAATACTTTTCTTGGGGTATTCTGTTTGAAATCTCTATTTAACAAGTTTGGTAAAACAGCATGTTCTTTTATAGCTTTCATCATTTTTCTATATGGATTTGCTTTTCTATGAGAACAAATAATATTGTATTTTATCATAATTCTTCTAATACGGTTTAAATTATAGTTAATACTAAAATGATCTGATAAAGTCATTTTTATTTGCCTAGCACCTTTTTTACGGCTTTTAAATTCGAAAGCAGCTAATATATTTTTATAACTTTCTGAATCCTTAGATTCTTGACTATCTCGCTTAGAAATTGATTTAGATGAAAAATAATTATAATATCCGGACCGTGAAATACCCGATAACTCACAAAAATAACCAACTCTATTTTTAAGTCTATATTTTTCTATAACTGATCTAATCACAACAAACTTTTCGCAAGCTAGCAATTCTATCTTTTTCTTCTCACACTCCTTTCCATCATTTCTAACTTTTTTAGCAATTCATTTTTAGCCTCTAAAAGTTTTATTTTTGCTTCAAGCTTTTTGTATTTTTCTTCAATTGATAATTCTTTTTTGTCCGGCCTTCCACTATTAAACTTTCTGGTATCCTGTAATTGAGATACCCCATTTCTACGAAATGCGGAGCGCCATCTTTTACCTGATGATTGAACACGTTTCATGCCTAAAATATCTATGTTAAATCCATGTTCTTCAAATATTTTTCTTGGGGCTTTTCCATTTTGATTTTCGGCTATAAATTTTCTTTTAGATTCATCTGTATATGTAATTCCTTTGCTACTAACTTTTTCAACGTATTTATCTTGTGTTAATATTGATATTTCTTTATTTGTAAATAACTTTTTGCTCATCGTAATCTTCTCTAAATTATATTTATTTTATTATACATAAAAATACCCCACAGAATAGACTTTTTTTAATTGTCTATTCTATAGGGTACATTTTAATATGTCCTAATTTAAATTATTTAGCATCAGCATAACTACTAATTCTATTTTCTCTTTATAGTAATATTGAG
>JAAYOT010000099.1 GCA_012520205.1 Clostridiales bacterium | reverse complement strand
TTTTTAGTTGCTTCATTTATTATAAGAGCTAGGTCATAGGCAGTTGTTAAATGACCTTCTTCATGAAGTCCATGAGGATTTTTAAAAGTTGTATCTAGAGCGCCAATTTCTTTAGCCCTTTTATTCATCATCTTAGAAAATTCCTCTACAGAACCTGCAACATGCTCTGCCAAGGCTGTAGCACAATCATTTCCAGACTCAAGTAAAAGTCCTATTAAAAGTTCTTCAACTGTATAAACCTCTCCTTCAGCAACTCCTATAGCAGAACCTTCAACAAGAGTTGGGTTTAAACCTATTGTAACTTTTTCTGTAAGCTCTGCATTTTCTAAAACAACTAAAGCTGTCATTACCTTAGTTGTAGAAGCTGGTTCATATTGAAGGTGTTCATTTTTACCGTATAGAATTTCCCCAGTCTTTCCATCCATTAAAATTGCACCTTCAGAATATACTCCTGGTAAAATAGTTTCAGCTTTTATTAAACTACTTGAAAAAGAAATAAAAAAAATAGTACATAAAAATACTTTCAACATATTACTAAATATTTTTCCCATATTATATCTCCCAAATCTATTTAAATTTACTCAGATAAAAATATTTTAACAGAAAAATGGATATTATTCTACCTTTCCTTAAGAAAAACAAAAAAAAGAGTTATTTTTTATAAAAAATGGTTAAGAATTATAATAAAAAACTTAGAGGGAGGCTTATGAATAATTACTTAAAAAATATAAAAACAAGAAATATTATAATCCTTTTTTTAGGTATTATATTGCTAGCAATTTCTCTTTACTTATATAGGGATAATAAATCTAAGGTCTTTATGGATGAATATATGGAAGATATCTTTGTTGAAGAAGCTGTAACTACCCTTTCAGAAGAATACACTACTACAGATTACATATCTAAGGAAAAAGAAGTGAAAAATACAATAGTAGTAGAAATAAAGGGAGAAGTTAAAAATCCAGATGTTTATAAAATGGAAGAGGGAAGCATAATTAAAGATTTAATTGAGAAGGCTGGAGGTTTAACTCCAGAAGCAAATATAGATAAAATAAATAGGGCTGCAAAGTTAAACCCAAATCAGCTTATAATAATTCCAAACATAAATAATATAGAAGAAAATACTTTAGGGGAGAGTGCTCTTATTCATAGTAATCCTAATGAAAGTGGTAAAGAATTAATTAATATTAATACTGCTTCTTTGGAGGAACTAACTAAAATAAATGGAATTGGAGAAGTAAAAGCAAAAAGTATTATTGAATATAGAGAACAAAATGGAAGCTTTAAATCTATAGAAGAAATAAAAAATATAAAAGGAATAGGCGAAAAAACCTTCGAAAAATTAAAAGATTCCATAACAATATAATTTCTTAAAAAATTCTTACTAATACCTTAGAATATTACAGTTATGTGACAAAGTCTTTAAAACTAAGACCTTTAGTGATATAATAAGTTGAAATTTGAATAGATATTAAACAAAAGCTAGGGGGAACTAGGATGCTAAAGAAAATATTACCTATTATATTAAGTGCAACATTAGCAGTATCTATAGCAGGATGTAGTAACTCAACTAAAAACTCTACAGATGAAACAAGTGACAATAAAACTAAAATGGAAACTAAAGAAGAAGCAGTATTTATTGGAGAAGGAGAATGGGCTAAGGATTATACAAGGGAAGAAGTTAGCACATTTCACTCAGAAATACTTGCAAGAATGGAAGAAGAAGCTTTATTTTATGGATTAGAATATAAAATAGAAGAAAAAGTAGAAGAAGAAAATGGCGAAACAGTAAATGATAATCATATATATCTAGATAATTTAAATCCTGAACCAAATAGGTTAGAGAGTATGTATTATGGATTTAAAATATTTGGTGAAGATTTATCAAAGGGAAGTCTTAATTTAAAAATGGGCTTTAAGCTAGATCTAGAGCAAATCAAAGATGAAGAAAAGTTTGATTTTAAAGAAACTTCAATGTCATCATTTTCAGAAGCAATGACTAATGATTTTGAAAGAGATTATTCTGATATAAACAATCAAATTATAGATATAGTTAAAAATCAAGATGCAAATGGAACAATAGAAACAAACTTAAATGGTTTTGTAGAAACTATAACTATAAAAGACGATTATTTATTATATAAATTAGATTCAAAATTATATGATTTTAGTACTAACAAAAACTAAATAATGGGAGGAGCTTATATTGAGCCATAAGGAAGAATTAGAAGAGATTAAAACATATGAAAACTCCAATGAAGAAATTCTTAAAGAAGTAGAAGTAAAAAAAGAGGGGAACTTTACAAAATTCCTAAAAAGAACTTTTATAGCTATCATAGATCAAGTAATGTCCGTTGCCATAGCTTTGATCTTATTGCTAGCCTTTGATTCTTTAATAGGTTTTGCTGGATACTATATAACAGATAGAGAGCAAATGTTCTTTATATTTTATATAATAGTTAACGTATTATATAGACCAGTATTAATTTCAACAAAGCTAGGAAAAACTATAGGTGAAAAGCTAAATTCAAAATATAACAATTAGGAGACACTATGAGAAGAGGAAGTACAGTACAAGTTAAAATTGATAAAACAGAATTTCCATCAGTTGGAGTTGGGGAACTAGAAGGAAAGAAAATATATGTTAAGGGAGCCTTTCCAGGACAAATAGTTTCAGGAAGGGTAAAGAAAAAAAGAGAAGACTATGCTGAACTTAAACTATTATCTGTGGATGAAAGGGCAGAGTATGAAATAGAGCCACCTTGTGAGCATTTTGGAGTTTGTGGTGGCTGTACATCTCAAAACTTAACTTATGATAAGCAACTAGATCTTTTAAGTGAAGAAGTAAAAAACTTATTTAAAGATGCTAACGTTGATATGGGTAATTACCTAGGAGTTGTAGGAAGCCAAGAACAATGGGAATACAGAAACAAAATGGAGTTTACCTTTGGAGACTTTGAAAAGGGTGGAGAATTAACCCTGGGCATGCATATGAAGGGAAAATCCTTTGGAATACTAACTGTAGATAAATGCTTAATTGTAGATGAAGACTTTAGAACTTTAATAAAAGCAACAGTAGATTACTTTAAAGATAAAAATTTACCATATTACAGAGTAATGAAAAGAGAAGGTTACTTAAGGCATTTAGTTATAAGAAAGGCCATAAATACAGGAGAACTTATGGTTAACCTTGTAACAACAACTCAAATAGATTTTGACTTAAGTGAATATACAGAAATACTAAAATCACAAGGCTATAAGGGTAAACTAGTATCTATCCTTCATACAGAAAACAACTCCTTTTCAGATGCAGTAATACCAGAAAAGGTTAATTTACTGTATGGAAAAGATCATATAATAGAAGAGCTTTTAGGCCTTAAATTTAAAATATCACCTTTCTCCTTTTTCCAAACTAATACTAAAGGAGCAGAAAGTCTTTATAGTATAGTTAGAGATTTTATGGGCGAATCAGAGGATAAGGTAGTATTTGACTTATATTGCGGAACAGGAACAATAGGCCAAATAACAGCAGGGAAGGCGAAAAAGGTTGTTGGTTTAGAACTTATAGAAGAGGCAGTAGAAGCAGCAAAAGAAAATGCTAAGTTAAACAATTTAACTAATTGCGAATTTATAGCAGGAGACGTTGCAGAAACAATAAAACAAGTTAAAGATAAACCAGACATAATCATTCTAGACCCACCAAGAAGTGGAGTACACCCAAAGGCATTAGGATATGTAATAAGATTTAATGCTAAGGAGATAATTTACGTATCCTGCAACCCAAAAACCTTAGTTGAAAACCTAAGAGGCCTAACAGCAGCAGGATACAAAGTAGAAAAAACCACAGTTAAAGACATGTTCCCAAATACCCCACACGCTGAGGTGGTTGTTAAACTTACAAG
>JAAYOT010000098.1 GCA_012520205.1 Clostridiales bacterium | reverse complement strand
TTGAAAAATTGGTGATAATCGAACCATAATATGATTCATATCCCTAAAGCCCTCTGTTACTTCAAGAGATGCTTGATATTTTAAAATCATTGAAAATGTTATACCACAAGCTGTATAGGTTAACAGATGAATAAGAGTTATCTTGGATACAAACCTAAAATTTTCTTTAAACATAAATTCCTCCAAAAATAATATTCTTTCTAAAGTGCATAGCACTTTTTTAATGTAGAATGTATAATGGCTGAATTATTTCCTTAATTGTGCATAAACTTCATTCATTGCTGCAAAGTCATTCATATCTTTTAAAAAGATTGTTGTTTTAATAACTTTATCCAAGCTGCTGCCAGCCTCTTCTAAAATTCCCTTAATATTCTCTAGCGCTTGCTTAGTTGCTGATCTTATCTCAGTTACTAATTCTCCCGTAGCTGGATTTATAGGTATTTGTCCTGAAGTAAATACTAATTCACCTATTTTAACCCCTTGTGAATATGATCCTATTGCAGCTGGTGCATTTTTGCTAGAAATAATTTCTTTTTTCATTATATACACTTCCTTTCTTTAAAGTATTGCAAAAATAGGGCAAATATGCCTCTAACTATTTATTTTTTCCTTTTGATATTATGTAATAAGGTATTGCAATAAATACAATTCCACCAACCATATTGCCTAATGTAACCATTGCAATATTGTAAACATACCCTCCTATACTTAAAACTGCATCAAAGGGTGCTAACATTCCAATTGTTAAGATTACCATGTTGGCAATACTATGTTCAAAACCTGCGGTTATAAAGGCAAATATACACCAAAAAATCATTATTAATTTTGCTGTCTCCTCTTTACATTTATAGCTACACCATACAGCTAAACAAACAAGAACATTACATAATAAAGCTCTAAAAAACAATTCACTCACTATTAAAGATGTTTTTACTTCAGAGGTTTTTGCTATAAATTCTCCAACTGGTCCAGTTGCCAAACCTGTCATAAAAAAGATAAAGGCTGCTAATATTGATCCTATAAAATTTCCAATAAAGGTTGTTGCCCAAATTTTAACTGCATCCTTCCAAGAAACTGTTTTGCATAATGCTCCAACAGACATAATAAAATTACTTCCAGTAAATAGTTCTGCTCCAGCAAATAAGACCAAGCTTAAGGCAACTCCAAATGACAGTCCCATAACAATCCTTGCTAAAGGAATATTATCTGGAGTTAATAATCCTCCTATTGTAAAAGCTAACATAACTCCTAGTCCAATATAAATACCAGCCAAGATTGAACTAATAAAGTATCCTATTTTATTGTTATTTAATAATTCTATTTTATCCCTTGCTGCCAATGTTACTTTGTTAATTTCCTCATTATACATATTGTCTCCCCCTAATAATTACTATATTTATACAGCGACTCTTAAAGATTATACACAAAAAAATAAAAACTGTGATAGTTTTCACAGTTTTTATTTCTATAATTTAACTTTTTTATTAAATTTTATTTTTTAAAATGATTCTTTATTTAGGTTTAACTTTATTTCATTAATATAGTATTTTCTTATTTCTTCATATTCTAAAAGGGATTTTTTAATGCTTTTCACTTTTATATTATGTTCTTTTATTAAGGACTCCCATGAATTACTTTCGCCAAAAACATCTCTTTTTATATGTTTTCCTTGCAACATAAATATTGGAATTATGGTTAGATTTTTTATATTATTCTTTATTAATTGATTTAGAACTTCTTCCTTTTTAATTTTTCCCTCTAAGGTACCTACATATACTTTTTTATATCCATTTTTTACAAAGAATTCTTTTAAGGTATTATAGATTTCTGTATCAGCACTTTTAGAGCCATGGCCAACCAAAACTATATTGTCAGTTTTCGATAAATCTTTTTTAGTAACAGTAAATATTAAATTAAAGGATTTTTTTAATTTATCTTCTTTCTTACTCATAAAAGCATTTCCTAAAAGAATTTTTGAAAAGTAATGAATATACTCTTCTACAACTTTTTTTATACCTAAGTATTCCTTTCCTTCAATTATATAAAGGGGCTGTATATATACTTCCTTATAACCTTCATTATTTAGATTGACTAAAAGCTCTTCTAATGTTGGGACAATTTTATCATATTTATTTAATACAGCCTTAGATAGTAGCTTTGATGTAAAGGCCTTGCAAACATAATATTTATTTCTTGTACTTTCCTTTATTTCTTCTTCAAACTTTTCTAATTCTTTTATTCCCCTTAAATCAGCTGTTCCAAAGGAAACAATTATTATTGCTTTCAACATAAATTTAGCTCTCTATTTATAATTCAAAAGTACTAAATGTCTTTAGGAATTTAGCTACATGTTCTTCTGTATGAGCAGCACTTAAAAATATTGCTTCAAATTGAGAAGGAGCTATATTAATTCCATTAGCCAGCATATGTTTAAAGTACTTTATAAAAATTTCTGAATCACAGGTTTTAACATCATTATAAGTTTTTACTTCTTTTAACTTAGTAAAGAATAAAGTAAACATCCCTCCACACCTATTTATTACTAAAGGAATTCCTTTTTCTCTTGCTATTTTTAATAAACCTTTTTCTAACTTATCTCCTAAGCAGTTTATTTTATTATAGTATTCTTCTCTATTTTTCTTTATTTTACTTAAAGTAGCTAACCCAGCAGCCATAACAATAGGATTTCCAGACATAGTACCTGCTTGATATACGTCACCTGATGGAGCTAAATGTTCCATTATTTCTTTTTTTCCTCCATAGGCCCCACAAGGAAGCCCTCCTCCCATTATCTTTGCATAAGTTACTAAATCAGGCTTAACCCTATACAAACTTTGAGCCCCTTCAAAGGCTACTCTAAAGCCGCTCATAACCTCATCAAATATTAAAAGAGCACCATATTTATCACAAAGCTCCCTTAAAGCTTCCATAAATTCTTCTTCTGCCTTTATAACCCCCATATTTCCTGCAACAGGCTCTATTACCACACAAGCAATATCATCACCGTATTTATCAAATAATCCTTTAAGATTTTCAATATTATTATATTCTGCAATTAAGGTATTTTTTATATTATCAGTTGGAACCCCCGGAGATCCTGGAATACTATTTGTTAATACACCAGAACCTGCTTCCACTAGAAAACCATCAAAATGGCCATGATAACATCCAGCAAATTTTATTATTTTATTTTTCTTAGTATAACCCCTTGCTAGTCTTACTGCACTCATAGTTGCTTCTGTACCTGAGTTAACCATTCTAACCATTTCAATATTTTCTAGGTTATCACATAAGAACTTTGCCATTTCTAATTCAGCCTTAGTAGGTGCTCCAAAAGCTATTGCATTTTCAGCTGTTTCTTTTATAGCCCTTACTACATCCTCATCACTATGGCCTAAAAGCATGGGCCCCCAAGCTAATACAAAATCTATATATTCCTTACCTTCCTCATCTATGATAACTGCACCTTTTCCGCTCTTTATAACAGGAGGAGTTATTCCAATGTTTTTATAAGACCTAACTGGGGAGTTTACTCCACCAGGCATATATTTTGTTGATTCATGAAATATTGTTTTGTTATCCATATTTAATCCTCCTTTAACCACCTTGCTGCCTCTAAAGCATAATAAGTTATTATCATGTCTGCTCCTGCCCTCTTCATTGAAAGTAACATTTCTAAAGCTACTCCCCTTTCATCTATAAGGCCTGCCTTAGCTCCTGCCTTTACCATGGCATATTCTCCACTAACATTATAGGCGCAAATTGGTATATTAATTTTATCTTTCACAGCTCTTACAATATCTAAATAAGACATGGCCGGCTTAACAATAACTACATCTGCCCCTTCCTTTACATCCCATTCTATTTCTTTTAGTGCCTCCTTTGAATTGGCGGGATCCATTTGATAAGTTTTTCTGTCTCCAAATTGAGGAGCCGAATTAGCTGCTTCCCTAAAGGGGCCATAAAAATGTGATGAGTACTTAGCAGCATAGCTCATTATAGCAACATTTTCATAGCCATTTTCATCTAGTACATTTCTTATATGCCCAATTCTTCCATCCATCATATCTGATGGGGCAACCATATGAGCTCCTGCCCTTGCATGGGATAAGGCTATTTTACCTAATATTTCTAAAGTCTTATCATTATTTACATCATTATCACTTAATATTCCACAATGGCCATGGCTGGTATATTCACACATACAAACATCTGTAATTATATATAGGTTATTTGTAATTTCTCTTATTTTTCTTACTGCTTTTTGAACTATTCCATCATCATTAAAACTTTCTGAGCCACATTCATCTTTATGATTTGGCAGCCCAAAAATAATAACACCTCTTATCTTATGTTCTTCTATTTCTTTTATAATTTCAGGCAGCCTGTCTATTGACCAATGATAGTTCCCTTCCATAGAACTTATTTCTCTTTTTATATTTTCTCCTTCAACAACAAAAATAGGAAAAATAAAATCACTGCTATTTACTTTATTTTCTCTTACTAAATCCCTTATTGCCGCATTAGCTCTTAATCGTCTTCCTCTTCTTATCATTTTCTTCACTCTTTCTTATAATTATTGTATATTTCAATTATTTCCTTTAAGAACCCCTCTTCTGAATGTTCTTTGCAAACATGAGCTTCTATAGATTTTTCTTTTAAAGCCTTATATGTTTGTGGTCCAATTGCTATGCTAAACTTTGATTTTATTTCTTCTACACTAAACATATTTATCATATTGTTTACAGTACTAGGGCTGGTATATAAAACAAAATCAACTTCTTCAAAAACCCTTTTATTTTTTACTTCACCACAAATTGTATTATATGTGTGTATTTTATCCACATATAAGCCTAATTTTTCAATTTCTTCTTTTAAATATTCCCTGCTTAGTGAAGAACAAGGTATTAATACCTTTTCCCCCTCAGTTAAATGAGGTTTTAACTCTTCAAACAAGCCTTCTGCAAGGAAATCCTTGCCCATAATAAAGCTTCTTACTCCTCTTTCTTCTAAGGCCTTCCTAGTTCCTTTCCCAAT
>JAAYOT010000097.1 GCA_012520205.1 Clostridiales bacterium | reverse complement strand
TTGGTTTTAAGAAATCTTGAAAGTTCTGAGACTGAAAATGATGCTAAGGTTCGAATTAAAGCTGAACTTATTAGTATAGAAAAAAGTGATATGATACTGGAAAGAATTGTTGGGATATTAAGCCTTGAAGTTGGAGTAACATCTATTGGATGGAAAGTACTTGGTGATTAAAAAAGGAGTACCTTTATAGATCCTCCTTTTATAATTATTATTCATTTAAAAACTTATATTGTGTCATATATAAGTCATAATAGCTGCCCTTATTTCTTATTAACTCATCATGGTTACCTACTTCTTCAATTCTTCCATTATTTATAACCATGATCTTATCACAGTCACGAATTGTTGATAATCTATGGGCTACAACAAAGGATGTTCTTGAAGCAAGTAATTTTTCTATTCCACTTTGAACCAACCTTTCTGTTTCAGTATCTATATTAGATGTTGCTTCATCTAATATTAAAATTCTAGGATTTGCAAGCAAAGCCCTGGCAAAGGAAACTAATTGTCTTTGTCCTAACGACAACCTTGATCCTCTCTCATTTACTTCAGTCTTATATCCCTTTTCTAACTTCATTATAAAATCATGGGCATTAACTGCCTTGGCTGCTGCAATAACTTCTTCATCTGTTGCATCTAATTTTCCATATCTTATATTTTCCATAATTGTAGTAGAAAATAAAAATGTATCTTGTAGCATTATTCCCATTTGACTTCTTAAAGATTCTAAATCAACATACTTTATATTTTTACCATCTACAAGAACTTCTCCAGATGTAGGATCGTAAAACCTGCTTATTAAAGAAATTATAGTGCTCTTTCCTGCTCCTGTTGCTCCAACTAAGGCTATTCTTTCTCCCTTATTAATTTTAAAACTTACATTTTTAAGAACTTCAGTATTTTCATCATAAGAAAAGTTAACATTTTTAAATTCAACATTTCCATAAATCTTACCAATTTTCTTTGCATTTTTTGAATTTTTAATAATTGGTTTCACATCTAAAATATCAAATATTCTATCTGCTGCTGAAAAATTTGTAATTAAAGTGTTATAAAAGCTTGAAAGATTCATAATTGGTCTCCAAAACATACCTACATACATTAAGAAGGCTATTAAGGTACCTATTTTTATTTCATTATTCATTACTAGCTTATATCCAACTGCAAATACCACTAAGGTTCCAACTCCCCAAGATAGTTCTACAAGAGGCCAAAAGAAATCATTTAATTTAACAGCCTTAACAAAGGCATCACTTAACTCTTTTACCATTGCTTTAAAGTTTTTTTCAGTTCCCTCTTCTTTTGCAAAACCTTGTACTACTTTTATTCCTGAAAAATCTTCATGGGTAAATCCATTTAAATTTGACCTTTTATTTCTATAAACTTCCCATCTTTTTCTTGAATGGATTTCAATATAAAACATAGCTATACCTAGCAAAGGTAATAAAATTACACAAGCTATTGCTAACTTAAAATTAAGAATAAACATAATAACAGCTACACATAAAAGGTTTAATAACTGTGGTATAAAGGACTGAATACTTTGAGAAAACAAGTTTTTTAAAGCATTAACATCCCCAACTACCCTTGCAAGAATTTTCCCTACTGGTCTGCTATCAAAAAAGTCAAAGGATAAATATTGTATATGACTATATAATTCATGTCTTATATTTACTAAAATATTGTTAGTTACTGAAGTTATCATGGTCCATCTAATTTTTGATAAGATCCATGCAATTAAGTTTACTATAATTAAAACTACTCCTATTACCATTAGTCCATTTACATTTTTATTTACTACATAATTATCTATTGCTATTTCTAATAGTAAAGGGTTAATTATTCCACATATCATAACAATAATCATTAACAAAATAACTATAAAAGATTTTAATTTATAAGGCTTAAGGTATTCTAATAACTTTAAGACTATTTCACTTTTACTTCTTCTAATTACTTCTTCATCTTTATTTATTAAATTACTTTCCAAGTTATATTACCTCCTTTTCTAAAAGATTAAAATCTTTAAATTGACTGCAGTAGATATCATAGTATTTACCTTTAAGATTTAATAATTCTTCATGAGTTCCCTTTTCCTTTATTTCTCCATTTTCTAAATAAATAATCATATCTGCGTTTTTCACAGCTGAAATTCTATGGGCAATAATAAAGGTTGTACTATTAACTTCTCTTTTTAATAAATTCTTTAATAATCTATGCTCTGTTTCCATATCTAAGGCAGATGTAGCATCATCTAGGATTAATATTTTTGCCTTTCTTACTAAAGCTCTAGTAATTGAAATTCTCTGCTTTTGTCCTCCTGATAATCCTATTCCTCTTTCCCCTACTTCTGTATTAAAACCATCTTCCAATTTTTCTATAAAATCTAAAGCACAAGCTAATGAAGCGGCATTACGAACTTCTTCCTCACTTGCATTTTCATTACTAAATTTTATATTATTCATAATGGAATCTGAGAATAAAAATGTATCTTGAGGAACAATAGACATGTTTTTTCTTAAAAAGTCTAAATCATAATCCTTAATATCTACCTTGTCAATTTTTATACTTCCCTCATATAAATCATAGTACCTTCCAATTAAATTAATTAATGTTGATTTACCTGACCCTGTAGTTCCCATTATTGCTATTGTACTTCCTGCCTTAATATCTAAATTGATATTTTTTAAAACAATTTCATCATTATATTTAAAAGTAACATTCTCGAAGGTAATATCACCTTTTATAGAATCACCTTTATAAGACTCCTTCTTACTTTTAATTTCAGGTTCCCTATCCATTATTTCAAATATTTTTTTAGCTGATGCACTATTTCTTGATAGGATATCTACTAATTCACCTAACATTCTCATTGGCCATATTAAGTTCCATATATAGCCGCTAAAAGCTACTAAAACTCCAATAGTTATTTCTTCCTTCATAACAAGGAAGCCCCCAAAAACAATCATTATAACTAGGGATATATTGGTTAGAAACTCTATAGGTGGAAAGTAGTCCCCAATTATTTTTCCCTGCTTCATGTTTAAATCATAGAAAGTCCTATTCATTTTTAAAAACTTATTTATTTCATACTTTTCCCTTGAGAAGGCCTTTACTAGTCTTACCCCTGCAATATTTTCTTGAGCAGTAGTATTAATTTTTGCAGTTTGATCGCTTATTTCTCCATAGGATTTACCAAACTCTTTTTCTAGCTTCATTCCAATAAAGCCTATTGGTATCATTATAAGAAAACAAGCTATAGCCAGCTTAAAATTTAATGTAAATAGGATTATTGTAGAAACTACAAAGTATATTGCATTTTCTATAAACAACCTAAGACCAAAGGCTATTGTTTGCCAAATATTCTCTACGTCTTCCCCTATCCTAGCCATAAGCTCTCCAGTATTCATATTATCGAAATACTTAAATTCTAATTTTTGAATATGATTGAAAAGGTCATTTTTAATATCTTCATGGACCTTAACACTTAAAATATCATAAAGAAATTCCTTTCCATATCCTAAAATTGCTTTTATTATTGTGATAAGCAAAATACCCATTAAAGCACTTTTTATTATATTGTTATTAGCTTTGATAATACCATCATCTATAAATATCTGTTGTAGATAGGGCATGAATAAATCAACTCCAATTACTACAAGCATAAAAATAGTTCCAATTATTAATAAACTCTTGTATCTTGAAACATATTTAAATATTCTGGTCATAAAATTCCCTCCTTAAGCTATATTTCTAATCTGATTTTTC
Source organism: Clostridiales bacterium (assembly GCA_012520205.1). Classification (GTDB taxonomy): domain Bacteria; phylum Bacillota; class Clostridia; order Clostridiales; family Clostridiaceae; genus Clostridium. The sequence continues at coordinate 70 of JAAYOT010000097.1, read as the reverse complement.
TCTCTTAATTTTTAAACATCCCTATCATCCTTTCTTACAAAATAAAGTGGACATATGTAAGTTTGCTTAT
>JAAYOT010000096.1 GCA_012520205.1 Clostridiales bacterium | reverse complement strand
CCATCATCAGAATCGTTGTATTGTAAATATTCTTTTGATTTTTCATCCGCATCTTTTATTGATAGGGATATTCTCTTATCTTCTTTATTTATATCTAATACTTTAACTTTTACCTTTTGTCCTATTGTTAGAAGATCTGATGGCTTAGCTATGTTTTCATCTGTAATTTCGTTAATGTGAACTAAACCTTCTACTCCTGGGAATATTTCAACAAAGGCTCCGAAGTTTAGGAATTTAACAACTTTACCTTCAACTACATCTCCAGATTTTATTTTTGTTACTTCTGTTACCCATGGATCCTTGTTTACATCTTTCAGAATTAAAGATACTTTTTCGTTTTTAGCATCTACTTCTCCAAGGAAAACTTCTACTTCATCTCCAACCTTTACTACATCTTCAACTCTTTTAACTCTTCCCCAAGCTAGGTCGTTGATGTGGATTAAACCTGTTATTCCACCAAGGTCTACTATTGCTCCAACTCTTATGATTTTCTTAACTATACCTTTTCTTTTTTCTCCTGATTTAATCTCTGCCCAAAGCTCTTTCTTTTTGCTTTCATATATTGCATCTTCTATAACCCTTCTAGATGCTACTACCTTTCTGTTTCTAAAATCTAATTCGATTATTTTAACTTCTAATTCTTTACCTATTAATGAACTTAATTCTATTCTTTCTCTTGATGCTAGGGAAGCAGGAATAAATACTCTTATATTTCCATAATAAGCTACTAATCCACCCTTTACTTCTTCCTTTATATATACCTTTACATTTTCTTCATTTTTAAAAGCTCTTTTTATGTCTTCTCTTTCAGTGATTTCTAAGGCTTTTTTTCTTGATAACTTAACATAACCTTCTCCATCATGAGGTGATAATACATATACTTTAATTTGATCTCCCTTATTTACAACTTCTAAAGGATTTTGGTCTGTATTTGTTAAGTCTTCTCTTGCTATAACACCATCAAAAGCATAATCTATATTTACCATTACTTCTTTATCATTAACATCAATTACTACACCATCTAAAATATCTCCACTATGTATTCTTTTTACATCGAAATCCTTTAGTAAATCTCCCATTGTTTGTTCTCTGTTTGCATTTTCCATGTTTTTCACTCCTCTTATAACTCTAAAACTTTGTTTTTAGATATTTATTAAAATTTAATAATAAAGCTTATGCTTATAAAAACCTATCTTGTAAAGACTAACTCTTTATCATTTGATAATTCTTCATTATATTCATAGTCTTCTATATTAAATTTTTTTATATCCTCTATATTATCAATTTCATTTTGTATAATATACCTAGTCATAAGGCCCCTTGCCCTTTTAGCTCTTATGGTTATAACTTTATATTCATCTCCTCTTAGTTCTTTAAAAACTGGAGTTATAACCTGTATTTCCTTTTCTTTTTCGATAGCTTCTATTGACTTATAGTATTCCTTAGAAGCTAAATTTATAAGGATCTTACTGCTGCTATTTTTTAGTTCCTCAGCTATACTTTCTTCTAAAGTTTTACCCCAGTATTCATAAAGATTTTTTTTCCCCTCTACTGGTAGTTTTGTTCCCATTTCTAATCTATATTCATTAATACCATCAAAGGGTCTTAAAACTCCGTATAAGCCGGATAAAATTCTAAGATGATCATTTGCATAAAATAATTCTGCATCTGTAAAACTTAAGGAATCCATTCCTCTAAATACTTCCCCTCTAAAAGCTAATAAGGCTTGTTTTGCACTTTCTAAACTAGTATTCCATTTTTCATTTCTTTCTTCAGTTAGCTTTGCTAATTTTGCACTTACTTTCATTAGCTTTTCTAAGGACGAACTGTCGTATTTTACTAACTCTTTCATTATTTCCTTAGATTTATTTAAAAACCTGGGATTGGTTATAGGTAAGTTTTCATATCTTTTTTCAAAATCTAAAGTTTTTGCTGGAGATATTACTATTATCATTATTCATCTCCTCCTTAGTTAAGATTTTATATGATTTTATTTTTCTTTATTTCCTTATAGCAATAGTTAATTATATCACTTCTTTTTATTATTCCAATAAATATTCCATTATCGTCTACTACAGGAACAAAGTTTTGATTTATAGCTAAAGAAATTAAGCTTTCTACTGTTGAATTAATTGAAACACTTTTATGTTTTCTTCTTCTAGGTATGTCAGTTACTTTTACATTTTCTGTGTTCTTAAAATTTAAATCTGGTGTACTTTTTAATTTCCAAAGTAAATCTCCCTCAGTTAAGGTCCCTACGTATTTTCCTTCTTTGTCAATTAATGGAATGGCTGTATATCCGTGATGCTCCATTCTTTCTATAACTTGTCTCATTGTTGCATCTAAGTATTCATATATAACCTCATTTTTAGGGGTTAAAAAAAATGCAATATTCATCTATTCATCTTCTCCTATAAATTATTTAACTAGGTCATATATATTTTAACATATTTAAAAATATTATATTTTAAAATATGGTTATTTTAACACTTTATTAAGTTTTAACCTTACTTTTTTAACCTTGTCACAATAATTAATATATTCAATTTCATCTAAAAAAGAATACATTTCTTTATATATTTCTTCATTGCTAAAGGTCCTTTTAATAATAAGCTCATTTATTATTTTATTTTTACATTTAGAGCATGTCCCTAAAGATACAAATCTCCATTTTAATGGAATTAATTCATATTCAAGTTCTAGTGGTATTTTGCATTTTGGACATTTTTGACTTACCTTACTTTTATCTATTTTATATTCATTTAAATTTTTAATTTCTAAGGCTGGCATATTGTATATATCTTTAATCATGTAATTTTTAACCGCCCTTGAATTATATATTCTTTTAAAGACAAAGGATGTATAAATTGCATCATTTAAAGCATCATGTAATTTTGTTGTATCTACTTTTATCTTTAATTCATCTAAAGCATGCTTTAAACTTAAAGACTTCTTTTTACCTAATATTTTTGTTGAATATTCTTGAATATCAAGGTATGAACCTAACCAGCTTAAATCCTCATATTTATGATATATTGCATTATTTATTATTTCTATAATATCATCCTTAGCCCAAGAACAAATTATATCTCCTTCATCTATAAGTTTCTTTAATCCATCCATACCTTCCTTAAAAGTTATCCCATTTTTTAAATCTGCCTCTTGTATATTTGTAATTTCTGATATTTTAGGATTTAACACTTTTATTACTGAAGGCTTTATATATGCTTTATACTCTGTAATAGGCTGCATGTAGTTATCTAATTTTATTGCGCCTATTTCTATAATTTCATTATCAAGCTCCACTTCTCTAAGTTCAGGATTTTCATTAAATACATTTGGTTTATATTTACTTATATCTTCTAGATTGTTAAATTCTAAATCAATTATAATAAAAGCCATAGACATACCCCTTAAAATTTAGTTCCTAGGTATATTATGCCATTATTTTTAGTATTTTTCATTATATTTACAAACATTTCTAAAAAATTGCTTATCAGCTGTGAATACAAAAAAAGAAGATTGCCTACAATCTCCTTTTTTGAATAGCTTATATTGCAAAATGCAGAATATAAAGCTTAATATAATTTTTTATTATGAACCTTTTGAATTCTATCAATAATATAAATAAAAATAGCATAAATTAAAAGGGACGGTGTTCCTATAAGTGTTTTTAGTATAGAATCTGCAAAAACTGCATCTAAATTAATTTTTAATAACTGTAAAATAAATATCAAAATAGTTTCAGACACAAACAGAATTATATAATTGATGGCTGACACCTGTATAGATTTAATAATATTTATTTTGTTAACTTTATAATTTAAAACTGCTAGTAAACATATTCCAAATAATGTATGAACACCAAATTGTACTGGAAGTAATCTAAAAGCATATAAGGCTACCCCCATTACAAACCCCGATATTAGAATCCTTTTCTCATTTAATTTTGTTTTTGACAATATATACGAACCTATAACCAATAAAACTTGTTCAGGCATTGCTCTTATAAATATTTCTATAAATTCGACTTCTAGCATATCCTTCCTCCTTTGTTAATCTTCTTATATATCAGATAGTTCTAAACTTACTTTTTCCATAATATTATTGTTGATCTTAGCATTAATTAAATCTTCTTCATCTGTATCAATTATGGAATAAGGTAAAGTTATAATAAATTCGCTTCCCTTATTTATTTCACTATAAACTTCAATTTTACCTCCATGTAATTCCACGAAGGATTTAACTATTGATAGGCCTATGCCTGTCCCTTCATGATTTCTTCTTAGGGTCTTATCTACCTGCATAAATCTTTCAAAGATAAATTCTTTTTTATCATCAGGTATTCCTGTTCCTGTGTCTTTTACTGATATTGAAACATAGTTCTCTGCATTAACTATGTTCACAAATATATTTCCTCCCCTATTTGTGAACTTTAGGGCATTTGAAAGTAAATTTAAAATAATTCTTTCTACCTTATCTTGATCAAAGGCCATTATTCTTTCTTCAATATCAGTATCAAATATTACTTCAATTCCCTTGCTTTCAGCATATGGTATTATAGACATTACTATATTTTCAACATCACTTATAATATCCCTATTATGCCTTTGAAGATTGATAAAGCCAGAATCAAACTTTGTAATATCTAATAAATTATTTATAAGTCTTGTTAGCCTATTGCAATTATGATAAATACTTTCTATATAGCTAATCTTTTTAACTTCTAAATCGGAATCATCTTGTCTATAATAAGATTTTAATAGCTGGGTAGAGGAAGATATAATATTCAATGGGGTTTTTAGTTCGTGAGATACATTAGAAAAGAATTCTGTAACATATTCATTATATTCTCGCATTTCCTCTAAAAGCTTAATTTGATTTTCCACGTCTTTCCTTAATCTTAGTACTTCCCTTTTAGGTGTAATATCTCTAGTAATTGTTAATATTGCTTGTTTTTTTTCATATGAACAAAAGGCTGAAGTACTTAAGAAAGCTTGTTCATTTCCATCCTTATCTAAGAACTTGTCTTCAAAGGAAACATGAGATAATTTGTTATTATATATTTTTGAATATATTTCAGCATATCTCTTACAATAAATTAGTTTATCTTTACTACGATTAAATCCTCTTGTATTTAATTCATATAAGGACTTGGCTCCAAATAACTTTAAAGCATGCTCATTAGCATATAGTACTTTTTCATTATTATGAATATATATGGCTTCTTGGGAGTTTTCTATAAGCAAATCATAACAGGCTTCATTATTTAACAATATTTCTTCAATATAATTATGCCTTTTTGTTTCTCTTCTTAACTCCTCTTGAAGTTCTTCTCTTTGCTTGCTTTCTGACTTTACATATTCACCAAGTATCCAAGCAACAAGAATAAATCCTAGACTCATAATTAAATCCGTTTGAAAATATGTATTTATTGTTAAATCCCTTCTAGAAATTAAATCTATTGAGCATATTATTATGGAAGTTATCCATGAAATTTTTAAGCCATAACTTTTGCCAAATCTAATTGTTGCTGAAATAATATTAAACATATATAAGAATTTATATTGACTTTCATAAGAATTGGTTACCAGTATTAAAGCCGTTACAATTGCTATGTAAATTACATCGGCAGCAATTTCTATTCCATTGGATTTTTTTAATTTATACATATATATCAAAATATATTTCCACAGTATATATCCGATAATTAGAAATACAGGAACTAATAAAGAATACATTTGAGTTGTACCATATAAAAATTTAATATTAAAAATATTTATTTTATATACTACATTATTCATAACTCCAAAAAAAATTAAAATTATTGTTATAACTTTAATAATTGAAATTACTCCAAGTACATTAATGTCTCTATTACTTTTCTCAAATATATTATTCTCACTATTTTTGTACCCTTCTTCCATTATCTCACCT
>JAAYOT010000095.1 GCA_012520205.1 Clostridiales bacterium | reverse complement strand
ATTTTGATAGAATAACTCCAGTATCTTCAGATATTTCACTGAAAACTGCTTGGAATATAATGAAAGATAAAAATATTAAAACTTTACCAGTAGCAGATGAAAATGATAGGTTACTAGGTGTTCTAGCAATATCAAACTTAACATCTTGTTATATGGATATATGGGACAACCAAATATTAGCGAAAAGTAATACAAATTTAGATAATATTGTTGCTACTTTATCTGCTAAAGAATTATATGTTAACAAAGAGGTAAACCACTTCCCAGGAAAAATAGTTGTTAGTGCAATGACACCTGGAAGCATGGAAAATCATATTGAAGAGGGAGATATTGCAATAGTTGGAGATAGAGAAGAAACTCAAGAAGCTTTACTTGATTTAAATGTATCTCTTATTATAGTTACAGGCTCTCATGTTCCAAGTGCTAAAATAATTGAGAAAGCTAAAAAAGCTAATATTACTATGATATCTACTCCACATGATTCATTTACAACATCTAGACTAATAATCCAAAGTATACCTGTTGGATATGTTATGATTAAGGATAATTTAGTTACTTTCTCTACTGATGATTTAGTTGAAGATGTAAAGAAGGTTATGTTAGAAACAAGATATAGAAGCTATCCTGTTCTTAGCATAGATGGTAAGGTACTTGGTACTATGTCAAGATTTCACTTAATTTCTAACTTTAAGAAGAAGCTTATCTTAGTTGACCACAACGAAAGAGGTCAATCAGTTGACGGCCGTGATGAAGCTGAAATTTTAGAAATTATAGACCATCACAGAATTGCTGATATCCAAACTAGCGGCCAAGTTTACTTTAGAAGTGAGCCTATAGGAAGTACTTCAACTATAGTTGGTAAGTGCTTCTTTGAAAATGGAATAAGACCTTCTAGAGAAGCTGCTGGACTATTATGTGGTGCAATTATATCAGATACACTTCTATTTAGAAGTCCTACTTGCACTCATGTTGATAAAAACATATGCGAAAGACTGGCAAATATAGCTGGCATAGACATAGAAGAATTTGCTAAGGAAATGTTCAAGGCTGGAACTTCCTTAAAGGGAAAAACAGTAGAACAAATTTTCAACCAAGACTATAAGCCATTTAATATTGGTGAAACTAAGGTTGGTATAGCACAAGTAAATACTATGGATATAGAAGGTTTTATGCCTCTTAAAAATGAGATGCTTGACTATATGAACAGTAAGGCTAAAGAAGCTGACTTAGACATGGTAATGCTACTTCTTACTGATATCCTAAACGAAGGTTCAGAAGTACTCGTAGCAGGTCCTAAGCCACAAATAGCAGAAAAAGCCTTTAAAGTAACTTTAAAAGACAACTCAGCCTTCCTTGATGGAGTACTTTCAAGAAAGAAACAAGTAGTTCCACCAATAACTGCTGCAATAGAAACTATGTAAAAAAGAAGCTGGGAACAGCTTCTTTTTCAGTTGTCAGGTTTCAAGTTTCAGTTTTCAGTTGCGGTTGATTTTCAGATTAGCTGAAAATCTAAAATCTATAACAAAAAACCGTTGCAAAAATGCAACGGTTTTATTTTTTATAATTCAGTAAAGCTGAATTATTTTATTAACTGAAATCTGAAAACTAAAATTTGACACCTGTTCCTATCTTCTCATGTTGTTTATCATCTGCCACATTTCGTCAGCAGTTGTAATTCCTTTTGAGCTTAATTGGAAGGCTCTTTGGGTTACTATCATTTCTGACATTTCTTCTGCCATATCTACATTTGAACCTTCAAGCATTCCTTGGTAAATATCCGCATTAGCTGTTCTTTGAACTTCTGTTCCCTCTGCTGGAGTGTATAGGTTATTTCCTATAGATAGAAATGCATTGTCTCCTATAGCTTTATAAAGGGGGATATCAGCAACCTTATTAAAAGTATCTAATTCTTTTATAAAAACTTGTCCATTTGTATCTACTAAAATATTATTTGGAGTGAAATTAACATTTGCTTCTGAATATCCATCAATATAATCAAGTTCTAAGACACTTCCACTAGAATTAACTAGCCTTCCTAAAGCATCAATTTTAAAAGAACCGTCTCTTGTATAGGCTTCTTGACCATTTGTATTAATAACTTTAAAAAATCCTTCTCCATCTATAGCTAAATCTGTATTTATAGCTGTTTCCTGCAGGGTACCCTGGCTATTATCTCTATATAATCCAGTTGTTTTAGCTCCTGTACCTATTAATGCATTTTCATCATTTAGAGGTATACCTTTTTTGTCTAATGATTCTGTTAATAGATCCTTAAAGCCAACTTCTACTTTTTTATATCCTGTTGTTGTAGAATTTACTATATTGTTTGAAATAACATTCATTTTTTCCTGATTAGCATTCATTGCTGATCTGCTTGTCCATAGTGTTCTTAACATAAGCTTCCTCCTACTATCTTACTGTTCCAATTTCGTTTGCTGCCTTACCTAAGGTTTCATCTATTATTTGAACCATTTTTTGATTTGTCTCAAAATTTCTCATTGTAGTCATCATATTGATCATTTCATTAGCAATATTTACATTTGAAGATTCTAATGCTCCTTGAGTTACATTTACAGCAGCATTTAATATTGGATTTTCATCTCTGTAATAGTTGTCTCCAATCTTTTCTAAAGCATTATAGTCTTCAAAATCAGCTGTTGCAAGGGTATGAGTTGCAGTATTTCCTATAAATAAATTATTGTTATTATCTAATACCATTTCATCTGCTCCCACAAAGATTGGCTCTAAGTTTCCAGTATTTTTATTTATTCCTAATACTCTATCTCCGCTTGTAGTCATTAAGTATCCATCATTTCCTATTTTAAAATTACCATCTCTTGTATATACTGCTTCATTTTCTCTTTGAACTACAAAAAAACCTCTTCCTTCAATTGCAAAATCTGTTTTTTTGTCTGTATATTTTAATGAGCCTTGTGTAAAGGAAGTGCTAACTGTGTCTATTTCTGATCCTAAACTTATAGTACCAAGCTTTTGTACTACATTTCTTCCTCCTACCACTTTATCTTTATTTTGAATCATAACCTCATCAAAACTTTTAGTTACTAAATTATCAGTTTTAAAGCCGATTGTATTTGCATTTGCTATGTTATTATTTATATTTGCTTGTTTCTTCTCTAAGGTTATTAATCCTGAAACTGATGTATACAAACTTCTAATCATTAATCTCATCCCCTTCAAATAATACTTTACATTCATCTTCAAAATGCATTCCCATTTTCCTTGCTCGTTCTTCTATTTCGCTATCGGAAAGCTGCCTGTTACCAAATCCTAACGTTAGCAAAGAAGTAATAATCATTCCAATTCCTATACCAATAAGAATTTTTCTATCTTTTAAAAGGTTTAACATGCTGTCTATTATTTTAATAATCCTTTTATTAATAATACTTCCCCCTTACCTATCGATAACTTATTGCAAATTTCCTCATGGCTTAAGCCTTCTTCTAAAAGCTCTTTTACCCTTTGCAGCTTATCATCTTTTTTCTCTTCTTTAAAGTTATTATTTTCTTTATGTGAAAAATTTATTTCTGAAATAACACTTTCATTTAAATTTAAATTTTCGTCTTTTTCAATTATACTTTCTTTAATATCTTCATTTTCATTAATATTTTCAACATTAATATT
>JAAYOT010000094.1 GCA_012520205.1 Clostridiales bacterium | reverse complement strand
TAGGTAAGATTATCGTAGCCCATTGCGAAGATAATAGTTTGCTTAATGGAGGGTATATACATGAAGGGGGTTATGCAAAAGAGCATAATCATAAAGGTATCTGCTCAGAAAGTGAATGGAAGGCTATTGAAAGAGATTTAAGGCTGGCAAAGGAAACAGGATGTGCATATCATGTGTGTCATATTTCCTGTAAGGAAAGTGTTGACCTTATAGGTAAAGCAAAAAAAGAAGGAGTAGATGTTACTTGCGAAACCGCTCCTCATTATCTTGTGCTTGATGACAATGACTTGCAGGAAGATGGAAGATTTAAGATGAATCCACCAATTAGAAGTAAAGAGGATAGGCTGGCACTGATTAAGGGATTACAGGATGGAACAATAGATATGATTGCAACAGATCATGCACCTCACAGCAATGAAGAAAAATCTAAAGGCCTTGAGAAAAGTGCCTTTGGAATTGTAGGAATAGAAACAGCCTTTTCTGTCTTATATACAAAACTTGTAAAAGAAAATTTAATAAGTCTTGAAAAGTTGATTGAACTTATGGCCATAAATCCAAGAAAGAGATTTAAAATACCTTTAAGTAATGACTTCACTATATGGGATTTAAATGAAGATGTAACTATTAATCCAGAAGATTTTCTTTCCATGGGCAAGGCAACACCTTTTGAAGGTATGAAGTTAAAGGGGAAATGCATTGCGACAATTTGTGATAATAAAATTATATATTTAGATGAAGCATAAGGAGGGCAAAAAATGGCAAAAAGAACAGATATAAAAAAAGTACTAATTATAGGTTCAGGTCCTATTGTTATAGGGCAGGCAGCAGAATTTGACTATGCAGGAACAGAAGCTTGTCTTTCGCTTAAGGAAGAAGGATATGAAGTAATTTTGGTAAATTCAAACCCTGCAACTATTATGACTGATATAAGCATAGCTGATAAGGTCTATATGGAGCCTTTAACCCTTGAATATATTGAGAAAATTTTAAGGTATGAAAGACCTGATGCAATACTTCCCGGTATTGGAGGTCAGACAGGACTTAATATAGCTATGGAGCTTGAAAAGAAGGGGATACTTAAAGAATGTGGAGTTGAGCTTTTAGGTACCAGCAGTAAGAGCATAGAGATAGCCGAAGACAGAGAATTATTCAAAGAAATGTGTGAATCTATTGGAGAACCAGTAATTCCTTCTAAGATAACATATAATCTAGAAGAGGCTAAAAAGGCTGCTAAGGAAATTGGATATCCTGTTGTACTTCGTCCTGCATTTACTTTAGGAGGTACAGGTGGAGGATTTGCAAATAATGAAGAAGAGCTTGTTGAAATTGGTATGAATGCCTTTAAGCTTTCACCTGTAAATCAAGTCCTTATTGAAAAAAGTGTTAAGGGATATAAGGAAATTGAATTTGAAGTTATGCGTGATTCAAAGGACAATGCAATAACAATTTGTGGTATGGAAAATGTTGATCCAGTAGGAGTTCATACAGGGGATTCAATAGTTGTTGCACCTATACTTTCCCTTAGTGATCATGATAAAAAAATGTTAAAAGATAGTGCCATCAAGATTATAAAGGAACTAAAAATTGAAGGTGGATGTAATGCTCAATTTGCACTTAATCCTTCAAAGAGCGAATACTTCCTGATTGAAGTAAATCCAAGAGTATCTCGTTCTTCAGCATTAGCATCTAAGGCAAGTGGCTATCCAATTGCAAGAGTTACAGCAAAAATAGCTATTGGTATGGCCCTAGAAGAAATTCCAGTGGCAGGTGGAACAGCTGCAACAGAACCGAGTCTTGACTATATTGTTGCAAAATTCCCACGTTTCCCATTTGATAAATTTGAAACTGCCTCAAATGCCCTTGGCACCCAGATGAAGGCGACAGGTGAAGTTATGAGTATTGGTTCAAATCTAGAAGAATGTTTTTTAAAATCTCTTCGTTCCCTAGAAATAGGTATTTGCCATTTGCACCTTCCTAAATTTGATAATATGGCAAAGGATGAACTTTTAAATTATATAAGTGATTTTAAGGATGATAATATTTATGCAATTGCTGAGCTTTTTAGACAGGAAACATCAATTGAAGAGATTCATAAAGTTACAAAAATAACTGAACTATTCCTGCAGTCAATTAAGAAAATAACTGATATGGAGAAAAAGATAAGAAATAATCCATTTGATAAAAATATATTAAAAGATGCTAAAGTAATGGGATTCTCAGATAAATATATTGCAAAACTTTGGAATTGCGATGAGATAAAAATTTACAAGAAAAGAAAAGAAGAGGGCATTATTCCAAGCTTTAAAATGGTTGATACCCTTCATACAGGCAAATATATTCCATACTTTTACTCATCCTACACAGGGGAAAATACATCAAAACTTACAGATAAAAAGAAAATAATAGTATTAGGTGCGGGTCCAATCCGTATTGGGCAAGGTGTTGAGTTTGACTATTCCACTGTTCATGCAGTACAGACCATCAAAAAAGCAGGGTATGAAGCTATTATTATTAATAACAATCCTGAAACAGTATCAACAGACTATACTATTGGAGATAAACTTTACTTTGAGCCCCTTACCCCAGAAGATGTTATGGCAATAGTAGATTTCGAAAAACCTGAGGGTATAATTGCTTCCTTAGGTGGTCAGACTGCAATCAACCTTGCAGAGCCTTTAATGAAAGGCGGTGTAAAAATCATTGGAACAGATTGTGAAGCAATAGATAGAGCTGAAAACCGTGATAGATTTGAGAGGATTCTTGAAGAAATTAATATTCCACAACCCCGTGGAAAAGCTGTAACCAATATTGAGGAAGGTGTAAAAGTTGCAAACAGTATAGGTTATCCTGTTCTTGTACGACCAAGCTTTGTACTTGGAGGAAGGGCAATGCAGATTGTAGCAAATGAAGAACAGTTAAGGTATTACTTAAAAACTGCTGTTGAAATAGATGCAGATAAACCAGTGTTGGTTGATAAATATATTCAGGGAAAAGAAGTAGAAGTTGATGCTATATGTGATGGCAGGGATGTATTTGTACCTGGGATTATGGAACTTGTTGAAAGAACAGGAATACATTCAGGGGACTCAATAAGCGTATATCCAGCCTTTAGTATATCTGATAAGGTAAAAGGAACAATCTTAGAATATACAAAGAAACTTGGTTTAGCAATAGGAATAATTGGTCTTTACAATATCCAGTTTATCGTTGATAGAGAAGATAATGTTTATATTATAGAAGTAAACCCAAGGTCATCAAGAACAGTTCCTTTTCTATCTAAAGCAACAGGCTATTCCCTTGCAGATATTGCAACAGAGGTTATTATAGGGAAATCCTTAAAGGAACAAGGAATATTTGATATATATCCAAAAGAAAAGAAGCGCTATTATGTAAAAGTTCCAGTATTCTCTTTCAATAAAATTAAAGGATTAGATGCTTACCTTTCACCGGAAATGAAATCAACAGGGGAGGCAATAGGCTATGATGATAAGTTAAATAGGGCATTATACAAGGGACTTCAGGCAAGTGGAATGCGCCTTCAAAATTACGGTACAGTCCTTGCTACAATAGCTGATAATGATAAAGAGGAGGCTCTTCCTCTTATACGCAGGTTTTATAATCTTGGTTTTAATATTGAAGCAACAAAAGGTACTGCAAGTTTCTTAAAGAAACATGGAATTCCTACCCGTGTTTTAAAGAAAATTAGTGACGGTAGTAATGAAATACTAAACTCTATTCGTCAGGGACATATTTCTTATGTAATAAATACAAGAAAGCTTGATTCTATGAAACAGATGAGTGATGGTCAATTAATAAGGCATTGTGCAACAGAAAATAATATAACTATACTTACATCTCTTGATACGGTTAGAGTTCTTATAGATGTTCTTGAAGAAACAACAATTACAATATCAACTATAGATGCATAAGGGGTCAATTATGAAAAAGATAGAATTTAAGGTAATTAAAAATATAAAATTAAATGACAGTGTTATGGAAATGACTCTTTTAGGAGATACATCAGGAATAAAGCCAGGTCAGTTCGTCAATATCATGCTTGAAGGCTTATATTTAAGACGACCAATTTCAGTATGTGATATAAGGGGAGATAAACTTATCATTATATATAAGGTTGTTGGTAAGGGGACAGAAATGATGAAGAATATTCAAGAGGGGTACCTTGATCTATTAACTGAACTAGGTAATGGTTATGACTTATCAAAGTCTGGAGCTAATCCTCTCCTTATAGGTGGTGGTGTTGGCATTCCACCAATGTACTACCTTGCAAAAAAGCTAATTGAGGAAGGAAAGAAAGTTACAGTAATACTTGGATTTAACACTAAGGCAGAAATTTTTTATGAAGAGGAGTTTAAAAACTTAGGAGCATCTGTGTTTGTTACAACTGCAGATGGCTCTTATGGAAGCAAGGGATTTGTAACAGATAAAATGGCAGATTTAGATTACTCATATTTTTATACCTGTGGCCCTGAGGCAATGCTTAAGGCTGTATATGAAGCTAGTAATACTAGTGGTCAGTTCAGTTTTGAAGAAAGAATGGGCTGTGGTTTTGGAGCATGTATGGGCTGCTCTTGCAAAACAATTACAGGTTTTAAGAGAATTTGTAAAGAGGGTCCTGTCCTTGAGAAGGAGGAAATACTATGGAAAAATTAACTGTTGATTTATGCGGAATAGAGCTTGATAATCCTATAATACCTGCCAGCGGAACCTTTGGATATGGATATGAATTTGCAGAAATTTATGATATAAACTGCCTGGGTACCTTTTCCTTTAAAGGTACTACAAAGGAGGCTCGTTTTGGTAATCCTACTCCAAGAATTGCAGAATGCACTGGGGGGATGATAAATGCAGTGGGGCTGCAAAATCCAGGAGTTAAAAAGGTAATTGAAGAGGAATTGCCAAAACTTAAAAAGTGCTTTAATAAAAAAGTTATGGCAAATGTTAGTGGATTTTCTATTGATGATTATGTTTATACCAGTGAGAAACTTGATAAATGTGAACAGGTTGGCTGGATCGAAGTTAATATTAGCTGCCCAAATGTTCATGGAGGAGGTATGAGTTTTGGTACCTGCCCAGAAAGTGCAGCAGAGGTTACAAGAGCAGTAAAGAAAGTTACAAGAAAACCTATAATATTGAAATTATCACCTAATGTTACAGACATTGTATCTATTGCAAAAGCATGTGAAGAAGCAGGAGCAGATGGGATTAGTCTTATTAACACCCTTTTAGGAATGAGAATAGACCTTAAAACAAGAAAGCCTGTTATTGCAAATAAAATGGGTGGATTTTCAGGAAGTGCAATTTTTCCAGTAGCTCTTAGAATGGTCTACCAGGTGGCATCAGCTGTAAAAGTTCCTGTAATAGGTATGGGGGGCGTATCAAGTGCAGAAGATGTAATTGAAATGATGCTTGCTGGTGCAACAGCAGTTCAGGTAGGGGCAGCAAACCTTGTAAATCCATTTGCCTGCAAAGAAATAATTGAAGATCTGCCAAAAGTAATGAAAAAATATAAGATAGATAAATTAAAGGATATTATTGGAGGTGCATTATAGTGGGAAAGGATGTTATTGTTGCCTGTGATTTTAAAAGTAAGAAGGAGGTACTGGATTTTCTTGATAAATTTGAGGGAAGAAAGCCCTTTGTAAAAATTGGGATGGAGCTTTTTTATTCAGAGGGACCAGAAATTGTACGTGAAATTAAAAAAAGAGGTCATAAAATATTTCTTGACCTAAAGCTTCATGATATTCCAAACACTGTGAAAAAATCAATGGCAGTCTTATCAAAACTTGATGTAGATATTTGTAACCTTCACGCAGGAGGAACTATACCTATGATGGAAGCGGCAATAGAAGGACTTACAAGACCTGATGGAACTAGGCCCCTTTTAATTGCAGTAACCCAACTTACTTCAACAGATGAGGAAACCATGAAAAGAGATTTACTTATATCTGAACCTATTGATAAGGTTGTTATGCACTATGCTAAAAATGCAAAGAAGGCTGGGCTTGATGGTGTTGTATGTTCACCTCTTGAAGCAGAAAAAGTCCACCAGGTTTGTGGAAAAGATTTCTTAACAGTAACTCCGGGAGTGCGATTTGCTGAAAGTGAAGTAGGGGATCAAAGGAGGGTTATGACTCCAAAGGAGGCTAAAAAAATTGGATCAGACTATATAGTTGTAGGAAGGCCTATAACAGCAGCTCAAGATCCAGTTGCTGCATATGAAAGATGTATAGAAGAATTTGTTGGTTAAGGGAGATGAAGTTATGGAAAAGTTAATAGCAAAGGATTTACTTAAAATAAAGGCGGTGTTCTTCCGCCCAGAAGAACCTTTTACATGGGCAAGTGGAATCAAGAGTCCCGTATATTGTGACAATAGGCTTACTCTTAGTGATGTAGAGGTACGTACCCATGTGGAAAATGGCCTTGCAAAGATTATAAGGGAAAACTATCCTGAGGCAGAGGTATTAATGGGAACATCAACAGCAGGTATTGCTCATGCGGCCATTACAGCTCATATTTTAGATATACCTATGGGTTATGTTCGCTCAGGGGCAAAAGGTCATGGCAGACAAAATCAAATTGAGGGTAAGCTTGAGAAAGGGCAAAAGGTGGTAGTTATTGAAGACCTTATTTCAACAGGGGGAAGCGTAATTGAGGTGGTAAATGTACTAGGTGAGGCAGGTGCAGAAGTTTTAGGTATTGCTAGTATATTTACATACGGAATGAAAAAAAGTGTTGAAAGGCTGGAAGCTGCCAAGGTTAAAAATATCTCTCTTACAAATTTTGATATTATTGCAGAGGTTGCAGCAGAGGAAGGTTATATAAAGACAGAGGATATAGAAAAGTTAATTGCCTTTAGAAATAATCCATCAGATGAGAGTTGGATTGGTGGTGCAAAAAAGTAATGAAAAGTCTTATAGATATACTTGATTTTTCAGTAGAGGAAATTGAAGAACTTATAAATACTGCAAATGACATTATAGAAAACCCTGAAAAATACAGTGAAAGATGTAAAGGAAAAAAACTTGCAACCTTATTTTTTGAACCCTCCACAAGAACAAGGTTAAGTTTTGAAGCGGCTATGTACGAACTTGGTGGAAATGTTATAGGTTTTTCTGAAGCAGCAAGTTCTTCAGCATCAAAGGGCGAAAGTGTTGCAGATACTGCCAAGGTTATAAGTTGTTATGCAGATATAATTGCAATGCGCCATCCAAAGGAAGGAGCAGCCTATGTTGCAGCAAAAAATGCATCTGTACCTGTAATAAATGCAGGTGATGGTGGCCATTGCCACCCGACTCAAACCCTTGCAGACTTACTTACAATATACAGGGAAAAGGGAAGATTAAATAATTTAACAATAGGTTTCTGCGGTGATCTTAAATTTGGAAGAACTGTTCATTCCCTTATAAATGCACTTTCAAGATATAATAAGATAAATATTATACTTATATCACCAGAGGAATTAAAGCTTCCAAGTTACATAAAAAAGGATGTCCTTGAGAAAAAGGGCATTCCTTATGAGCAGACTAGAAGACTTGATGAGGTTATTCCAAAGCTTGATATTTTATATATGACAAGAGTTCAGAGAGAAAGATTTTTCAATGAAGAGGATTATTTAAGACTTAAGGATAGTTATATTTTAACGGTTGAAAAACTTAAAAGGGCAAAAAATGATATGTCTATAATGCATCCTCTTCCTAGAGTAAATGAAATTAGCGCTGCAATAGACAATGATAGCCGTGCTTGTTATTTTAAGCAGGTGCTAAACGGTAAATATATAAGAGCAGCCCTTATACTAAAACTCTTAAAGGAGGCTTCAGAATGAATATAGATTCAATAACAAACGGCATTATAATCGACCATATTTCTGCTGGAAATGGAATGAAGCTTTATAATCTTTTGGGCCTTGATAATCTTAATGTAGCAGTTGCCATAATAAAAAATATTCCTAGTAAAAAGCTTATTAAAAAGGATATAATCAAGATTTATTCATATATTGATTTAAATTTTGATATTATAGGTTATGTTGACCCTAAAGCAACAGTAAATATAATAAAAGATAATAAATTTTTAAAGAAGTTAAATATAGAAATGCCTGAAACTTTAACAAATGTAATTAAGTGCAAGAACCCAAGATGTATAACATCCGTTGAGGAAGAACTTGACCATATTTTTAAGTTGAAAGATAAAGAAAATAAGGTTTATAGATGCATATACTGTGAAGCAAAAGCTAATTAAATATATATGTTAAGACTTAATAAACTTAATACAGATACATATTAAATTTGACTAAAGAAATACTGAGAAGAACTTTAAAAGTTTTTCTCAGTTATTATTTCGGGGTAATAGAGTAATATATTTAATGCTAATTATTTATATTCTGTATG
>JAAYOT010000093.1 GCA_012520205.1 Clostridiales bacterium | reverse complement strand
TAAAGTTCAGCATAAAATCCACCCTTATCAAGTAATTCTTTGTGGTTTCCCTGTTCTATAACTTTACCATTATTCATTACAATTATTAAATCTGCTTCCTTAATTGTAGATAGCCTATGGGCAACTATAAAGGTTGTTTTATCCTTCATAAGTTCATTAAAGGCCCTTTGAATATATATTTCTGTACGAGTATCTATATTACTTGTAGCTTCGTCTAGGATTAACATGGAAGGCTTAGATAGCATAACCCTGGCTATTGATAAAAGTTGCCTTTGACCTTCAGATAGGGCTGAATCTTCAGATAAAATAGTCTTATATCCATGAGGAAGTTTTATAATAAAATCATGGGCATGGGCTTTTTTTGCTGCTTCTATTACTTCTTCCATAGATGCTTCAGGTCTTCCATAAGCAATATTATCCCTTATACTGCCTTGGTATAAAAAGGTATCTTGAAGAACCATTCCATATAAACCTCTAACGCTAGATCTCTTTATTTTTTCAATATTAATATTATCTATTTTTATTTCCCCAGAATCAATATTATAAAATCTCATAAGTAAGTTTATTAATGTAGTTTTACCAGAACCAGTTGGACCAACTATTGCAATCTTTTCTCCAGGTTTTACTTTTAAGTTTAAGTTTTCTATTAGTGGAGTACCTTTCTCATAAGAAAAATTAACATTACTAATATCTATAAAACCTTCACAGTTTTCAAGTTCAATAGCATCCCTTGGATCTTCAATTTCATTTTCTTCTTCAAGAAGATTAAATATTCTTTGAAGGGAAGAAAAGGCTGCTTGAAGTTCAGTAATAACTCCTGAAATTTCATTAAAGGGTTTAGTATATTGGTTTGCATAAGTTAAAAAGGCAGATAAATTTCCAACTGTTATTGCACCTCTAACTACTAATATGCCACCAAAGACTCCAACTGAGGTATAAACTATTCCATTTACAAATCGGGTTGCAGGATTTGTTATTGCTGAATAAAATTGAGCCTTTTGTCCATAATTATAAAGCCTTTTACTTATATCTTTAAATTTTTCTAAGGCATCATCTTCATAATTAAAGGACTTTACTAATTTTTGATTGCTTATCAATTCTTCAATAAAACCGGTTAATTCTGAGCGTACTTCAGATTGCTTTGAAAACATGGAATAGCATGCCTTAGCAATTATTGATGCTGTAAATAGTGATATTGGTGTTACAAAAAATACAACTAATGCAATCTTATAATTTATTGCCAGCATAAACATTAAAGTACCTACAATAGTTAGTATTCCAGTAAAAAGCTGAGAAAAACCCTGAAGTAATCCATCTGATACAGCTTCAATATCGTTTATTACAGTATTCATAATAGAACCAGTGGATTTGCCATCAATATATTTTAAAGGAACCTTATTTAATTTATCAAACACATCCATTCTAAGGTGTTTAATTGTTTTGTTACAAAGAATATTTGTACTTCTGGTCATTATCAGTTGAAATAAAGATGAAATTAAAAATACTCCAATTAAAATTAGGATTATTTTTGTTAGATTTTCAAAGTCCACATTGTTTTTGTAAACAATATAATCTACTCCCTCACCAATAACAATTGGGGTAAGGAGAGTTAGAGCAATATAAACAATACCACTTAAAATAGAGATAAATATGTATTTTTTATAGGGCATTATGTATTTAAGAAGCTTTCTTATTAATATAATATTCATTCTGTCACCTCCTATTTTTTGCTTTGGGAATAATAAATTTCCTTATATACTTCAGAGGATTTTAATAATTCCTCATGAGTTCCAATAGCATTAATTTCTCCATTATCTAAAACTATTATTTTATCAGCATTTTTTAAGCTGCTTGCCCTTTGAGAAATCATTATAATAGTTGTGTCCTTAACCTGTTCCTTTAAGTTTTTACGTAATTGAAGGTCAGTTGCATAATCTAAGGCGCTTAAACTATCATCTAGAACTAATATTTCTGAATTCTTAGCAAGAGCTCTAGCAATAGAAAGTCTTTGTTTTTGTCCTCCAGAAAAGTTTTTACCACCCTTTAAAACTTCTGCGTCATATTTATTTTCTAATTTATTTACAAAATCAGATGCCATAGATATATCTAAAACCCTTTTTATATCTTCATCTGTTAAGTTTCTATTTCCTAGTTCTAAATTGCTTCTTAGTGTTCCACTAAATAAAACTGATTTTTGAGGTACTATGGAAATTAAATTTCTTAATTTCTTAAAGGAGTAGTTCTTAATATTAATGCCCTTAATTAATACTTCTCCTTTAGTTACATCATAAAATCTAGAAAGTAAATTAATTATTGTAGATTTTCCTGATGCTGTTCCACCAATTATACCTATAACTTCATTTTTGTTGATCTTAAAAGAAATATTTTTTAAGGAATATTCTTTAGAATCATTATAGGAAAAATAAACATTTCTAAATTCTATTAAGGGCTTCTTACTATCTATAGAAGTTATGCTAAGTTCATTATTTTTTTCTATGATACTAGGCTGAATTTCTAAAACCTCTGAAACCCTAATTAAAGATGTATATCCCTTTGTTAAAGTAATTACTAGTTGAGAAAAAACAATTAAAGCTAAAGATATTTGAATTATATAGTTTATTAATGCAATAATTTCTCCTTGAGTTGAAGCTCCAAGGTTTACCTTTCTAGCTCCAAAATATAATATAAAAACAATAGCAAAATTCATAACAACTGAAGTAAGTGGATTTAATAGGGAAGATACTTTTAAGGCTTTTATAGTTTCCTCTGAATAATCATTATTTCTATTTTTAAATCTTTCAATTTCACTTTCTTCCTTAGAAAAGGCTTTAATAACCCTAACTCCTTCTATATTTTCTCTAGTTATAAGGGAAATATTATCTAATTTCTTTTGAATTTCTTTATAAAGTATTATAGATTTCTTCATAATAAAATATAATAATATTGATATAATAGGCATTGCGATTAAAAATACTAATGCTAGCTGAAAATTTATAGCAAAGGCCATAACAGTAGAACCAATAATAACAAAAGGAGATCTTGTACCTAATCTAATTAACATTGCAATGCCATTTTGAATTAGGGTAATATCATTGGTTAATCGTGTTATTAAAGTAGATGTACCAATATTATCGATTTCACTATGGGAAAGCTTGTTTATATGCTCAAATAAAGCTGTTCTAATTTTAGTTCCAATTCCTTGGGAGGCAATGGAAGCATAATACTGACATACTAAAGCAAAGCTTAAACCTACTAAACCTAGCAAAATAAGAGTAAGTCCAATTTTTAATATATAATTAATATCATTATTTGGGATTCCTATATCTATAATCTTTATCATTATTATTGGAATAAAAAGTTCCAATATAGCCTCTATTAGCTTAAATAGAGGTCCTAAAGTTAGTTCTCTTTTATAGGATTTAAAAAAAGGAAGAACTTTTTTCATAATATCACTCCTTTGACTATGGAAAAATAAATTCAGTATTATATAGTTTTTCAAATAAATAAATTAATATTAATAAATATATAATTATAAATAAAGATTAACATTTTAACTAAAACAGGTACCTTATAATAATCTTGTAAAGAAAATATTGTAAGGAAAGTATAACATATACGATTGTAGCAAAATATATCAAGAGGTGAAAGATGGAAATATTAAAAAATTTTTTAAAAGGAATTGTAATTAGTATATCACAGCTTGTTCCAGGAGTAAGTGGCGGAACAATAGCAATGATTTTTGGAATATATGATAAACTATTACATGCAGTTAACAACATAATAAATGATTTTAAAAATCAATATAAATTATTACTTGAAGTTGGACTGGGAGCAGTTATAGGAATGTTTGCTTTTAGTAATATAGTAAAAGTTTTATTTGATAATTTTCCAATTCAAGTTGGATATTTATTTATAGGTGTAATATTAGGTGGAGCACCACTAATGTATAGAAAGGCAACAGTAAAAGGATTTAAAAAAAGCAGCCTTATATATATTAGCAGGCTTTTTAATAGTTTATATGATGGGAACACCAAATAATGATGCATCAGCTGTTATTCAAACATTAACACCATTAAATTTCTTATACTTATTTTTAGGTGGAGTAGTTATAGCTATTGCATTAATTTTGCCAGGTATAAGTGGATCTTTTATGCTTTATATATTAGGACTTTATAATACAGTTATAACTGCAGTAACTCAGTTAAACATTCCGGTTTTAATACCAATTGCTTTAGGTGGAATAGTAGGTGCCTTAGCAACTTCTCGAATATTAGAAATGATTTTAATCAAATTTCCAGAACAAACATATATATTAATCTTTGGATTCATATTAGGATCAGTTTTTTCAGTATTCCCAGGAATTGATGGGATGAAAAGTGTAGTGGGAGTTGTACTAGGTATTATAGGATTTATATTTACTTATTATATTAGTAGAAATGAGTAGGATATAATGTAGCCTAATTTAAAATTTTACAAGCAGGAGCCTGTCTACAACTAATGTCTTAATAATGTTGGCTGCAGACAGAATTATTTTATTTTTCTATTATTATTTAAACATAATTAAGTTTGATTCCATAAAAAGTTAAAAAAGTACTTTACTAGAAGATTACCTTGCTATACAATATAGGTATAGGTTGTATAGCAAGGTAGGTGTATAAAGTATTATGAGTGAAATAAGAAAAGATAAATATTGTTTAAAAGGCGAATATTACAAGGCTCTTGAAATTGTAAATTATCGATTAAGTTATATGGTACCAAGAAGTTTTAGAAAAGAGGTTTATAGCGATTTATTAGAAATATTTTTTAGAAATCAAAACCAATGTAAGCCGCTTAATAATGCACTAGGAAAAAGTTTAGATGATTTTATTGATGAGTTGTTAGAAACTTATTATTTAACATTGCCAAAAAGAAAGCTTATTAACTATCTTTTACAGAATGGCTTTTTATATTCTTTACTTTGTATTATAAATTATATAGTTATTGCTAATAATTCTGAAGGTTCTATATTACCATATTCCTTTGCAGCAATAATTATGGGGGGAGTAGGCTTTTTAGGAGGAATAACTAGTATTTATGCTAATTATAAAAGTTTGTATAAATTTTCTGGGTATAAAAAAGATCTTTTCAAATCATTTTTAACTCTTTGGCCTATATTTTTTGTTGTTTTTACAGATAAATATATTTTTAATATAACTAAAAATATATACATATCTAAAAATACAATTTTTACTATTATATTTTTAGAATTAATCATATACTTAGCTCTAGTCTTACTTTTTAAGAATAGAAGAAAGAGAGAGTAACATGGCTGTTAATTCACAATTGCTAAAAGGATTAATTGATAAAGTAATATTAAAAATCATTTATAAGG
The DNA here is from genome assembly GCA_012520205.1 of Clostridiales bacterium. Classification (GTDB taxonomy): domain Bacteria; phylum Bacillota; class Clostridia; order Clostridiales; family Clostridiaceae; genus Clostridium. The sequence goes on along the minus strand of JAAYOT010000093.1, from coordinate 1,470 downwards.
AAGAAACCTATGGATATGAAATATATATGAAACTCCAGGAGTTGGGGTTTACAGACTTTGCCGAAGGATCCTTATATCCACTTTTGCTAAGATTAGAGAAAAAGAACTTTATTAAAGGTACTAAAAGAAAATCAAATATAGGACCAGATAGAAAATACTATACTTTGACTGAAAAAGGAATAGAAGAAATGAATGAGTTTAAGGAAAGCTGGGATAAAATAAATTTGGCTGTAGAAGAACTATGGAAAGAGTGAAAGGTTTAGAAGGATTTTAAAAATAATTTTTAATAAAGCTATTGCAACTAAAAAATGTGGTTTGCAATAGCTTTTACTTTACATTAATTTGATTACCTTAAACTATATAACTTAAATCTCTTTTATACAAAAGGTAAATTTAATTAGATAAAAATTACATTTAAATTACAAAATTAGCTCTTTAATTACAATAGTTGACAAAATGTATTAAAATGTTACAATTTATATTGTGAGCAGTAAACGTTGTCACCTCTGGAGTAGAGGGCAAGACCTGATATAGAAGGATTTAAAATAATTATTTGAGGTGGGTGGGCGGAAAAATATTAATTTTTTTAAAGGATTGGATAGTGTTGATGTTTTATTTTTTGGTAATAAAGCAGGGAAGGAGGATTTGAAGTATATATTGCATATAATAACCTAGGACAATAGGCGAAGTTCGGTGTTAAAAGATTTAGCATTTTATTCTATCAACAATATATAGGCAACAACTTTTGTGCAAAAATTATTAAATCATCAGGAAAAATGGAATAAAAAACGCGGGGGAAATGAATATGTTAAAAAAATTTATAATCTCAAACTATCAAGTTTAGTTAATCTTTTAAGTGCTTTAGCTATAGCAGTTGTTATATTTAATGGATCTAATGGATATATAGGAATCAGAAATGTAAATGATAACATGACTAAAATGTATCATATAATGAGGAAATAGCTGAAAAGATAAATTCAGATAGTGATAGTACATATTTAACTACTAGAACAAACTTTTTAAAGTATATAATCCTATCTTTGATTTTATTTACTGCAATTGCTTATTATATAATTAGAAACATTAGAGTAGAATCTAAAGATATGATAGATAAGATGAAGTTAATTGCTGAAGGTAACTTTAATATTAACATTAAAACTGATAAGACCAATGAATTTGGAGTTATGAAAAATACTTTAGGAGAGACCATAGACAAAGTATCAGATATCTTAAAAAGTATAGAGGAAGAAGCCTTAGATATTGATAACCGCGCAGAACAATTATCAGCAATATCAGAAGAAATGACTTCATCCTCTGAAAATGTTGCTAATGCAATTCAAGAAGTTGCAAAAGGTGCAGGAGGACAAGCAGAAGATCTTGTAGATATGACAGCCACACTTAATCATTTTGGAGAGCAATTGGATAGTATTACTCTTGCTATAGGCGATGTGGATGATAATTCTAAACAAT
>JAAYOT010000012.1 GCA_012520205.1 Clostridiales bacterium | reverse complement strand
TTTCAGTTTTCAAGTTTCAGTTAAGGAGTAAACTCCTAGGGAGTTTATAAAATTAATAATTCAGCCCAGCTGAATTATTTCCTTAACTGATAACTGATAACTGGCAACTGATAACTGATATAATGGGGTGTTTTTATGATAGAAGTAACAGCTATGAATAATAAGAATTTTATATTAAATGCTGATCATATTGAAAAAATTGAAGAAGTGCCTGAAACTTTAATAACACTTACAAATGGGAAAAAATATATCGTATTAGAAAGTGTGGAAGAAGTAGTTGATGGAGTCCTTAAATATAAAAATAAAATTGTTACATACAGGTTATAGTGGGAGGCAGATTTTATGAAGAAAACAGATATTTTAACCGGAGTAGGTTTAGTGCTTGGGATAGCACTAGTAATATATGGAATAGTTATCGGTGGTCCACTAATATTATTCTGGGATTTTGCTTCTTTATTAATAACAGTAGGCGGATCATTTTCAGCCTTATTAATAACTTTTTCCTTAGATGAAATTAAAAATATGGGTAAGATTTTTATGCAGGCCTTTAAGGAATCTAACTCTTCAGGAAGGGATATTATAGTCCAATTTACAGATATATCAAAAAAGGCTAGAAGAGAAGGTCTATTATCTCTAGAAGATGAAATTAATGAAATGGAGGATCCATTTATTAAAAAGGGACTTCAAATGGTTGTTGATGGTGTAGAACCGGAGTTAATAAGGGAAATACTAGAACTGGAAATAACAGAGATGGAAGTAAGACATGAAAGAGGAGCAGGAATTTTCCAAACTTGGGGAGGATATGGACCTGCCTTTGGTATGATAGGAACTCTGATTGGACTTATTCAAATGCTTGCAAATGTAACTGATATTGCAAATATAACTAAAGGTATGGGAGTTGCTTTAATTACAACTTTTTATGGTTCTGCTTTAGCCAACATGATATGTCTTCCAATATATAGTAATCTTAAACAAAAGAATGATAAAGAAGTTGGAGAAAAAGAAATGATGGTGGAAGGTATTCTTGCAATCCAATCTGGTGTTAATCCAAGAATAGTAGAAGAAAAACTTATAGCTTATTTATCGCCAAAGGAAAAACTAGAGTATTTAAAGAATAGTGTTGAGAATGACAAAGGGGTTGTTATTTAATGGCAAGGAAAAAGATAAAAAGTGAAGGGCTTACTGGAAATGAGTGGATGGCTACTTATTCTGATACAGTTACATTACTTATGACCTTCTTCGTCTTACTATTTACATTATCCTCTCACAATACTGCAAAGGCTAATAAAACAGAAATAGCTATTGGAAATGCTGGTGGAACCTCTATACTGGAATTTGATCTATATGATGGGGAAGTTCCATTAATAGGTGGAGAATCAGATATAGAAGGAGAAGGAGTTCTAACTGAAAAAGAGCAAACCTTTAAGGAAGCAAAAGACTTTCTTAATAATAATCAGGAGCTTAAAGATGTAATTTCCATTGAAGATAATGAAAGAGGAGTTATTGTAGAATTAAAAGATAATATATTATTTGAATCTGCCAGTTCCCAGCTAAAACCAGACAGTAAAGCAATTTTAAATAAGGTAAGTGATTTACTACAAACTATGGATAATGATATTTTAGTTGAAGGACATACAGACAATATTCCAATAAATACATACGAATTTCCTTCTAACTGGGAATTATCTGCAGATAGAGCAGTAAATGTTGTAAGGTATTTTATTGAAGAAAGAGGACTAGATCCAACTAGGTTCAGTGCTTCTGGACATGGAGAGTATCACCCAGTGGCACCAAATGATACTTATGAAAATATGGCTAAAAATAGAAGGGTAAATATTTTGATAATAACATCTAAGGAAGGTGGAAATAATGGCTAAGAACAAAGAAGGGAAAAAAAGTAAGGGAAGAGTTTTTTTAATAATTTTTATAATTATAATAGCAATAGGCGGTGGCGTATATGCTGGTACATTACTTGCAATGAATAAAAATTCCACTAATCAACCAGTATATATTAAAGAAGCTTATTATGAAGTTGGTGAAATTTTTGTTAACTTAAGTGATGAAAATGAAAGAAGATATGCTAAGCTTAATTTGTCTATCAGTTATGATTCTGTAAATGAAGATTTAGCTGCTGAGTTAGAAGAAAAGGCAGTTGCAATTAAGGATATTGCAAATTTCTATTTTAAATCTTGTAGGGCAAAGGACTTTGATCCTGCAAATGAAGCTATATTAAAGGGAACTTTAATTGAAAGAATAGATGCAAAGCTAACTTCAGGAAAGCTAGTAGATGTATATATAAGCGAAATTATAGTTCAATAAGGAAAGTAGAATGTAAATGGAATTAGCGGTTTTAATAATAAAATTACTATTAGCTTTAGTAGTAGTTTTTGGATTAATGTTTTTACTAGTAAAGCTTAGTAATAATAAATTAAATAAGATAAACCATGGAAAATATATAAAAGTCCTAGAAAGGACAAACTTATCTAAAGATAATTCTATAATTTTATTAAAAGTAGGTAAGAAGGGGTATATCATTGGTTCTTCTAGTAAAGGTATAGAAAAATTAGAAGAAATTTCTGAAGAAGAAATTGCTCTTATTGATGAAAACAAAGAAAAACAAAAAGAAGAAATAAATCAGCAATATGAAGAAATCATAAAGAATTTAAGTTCGAAATTTAAGAAATTTAAGAATAGAAATAACTAAAAGGAAGATTAATATGAGTAAAAGAAATAGAATTATATTTATGGCTATAGTTATAATATCCTTAACATTTATTTATAGTAAAAATGTAATGGCAGAACCCATAGATATACCAGATCTTAATATTTCCATTGGCGAAGAATCAACTTCTCCTCAAAATTATGTAGATAATATAAAGTTATTAATTATACTTACTATATTAACTTTATTACCATCTATAATAATTATGATGACATCATTTACAAGAATTGTAGTAGTTTTTTCTTTTTTGAAAAATGCTTTAGGAGCAGCACAATCAATACCTAATCAAATACTGACTGGTTTGGCAATATTTTTAACTATATTTATTATGAGACCAGTGTATAATGAAATTAATGAGAATGCCTTTAAGCCCTTTATGGAAAATACAATTACTCAAGAGGAAGCTATGGAAAATGCAAGCAAGCCTTTAAGAGAATTTATGTTAAAGGAAACAAGGCAGAAGGATTTAGAATTATTTATTGAAACATCAGATTTAAATAGTGAAGAAATTACAAAGGAAAATATTCCTTTAACAGTTGTTATACCAGCTTTTGCAATTAGCGAATTAAAAACTGCCTTTCAAATTGGATTTTTAATATATCTGCCATTTTTAATTATAGATATGGTAGTTTCAAGTATTCTAATGTCAATGGGTATGTTTATGATTCCACCGGTAATGGTTTCCCTACCTTTTAAATTACTATTATTTGTAATGGTTGATGGTTGGAATTTATTAGTTAAATCTTTAATTTCAAGTTTTGGAGGATAGGCAGAAAAATGAGTGAAAATCTAGTTACTGGAATTGTTAAAGATTCCTTATTTACAGCTTTAAAAGTAGTAGGACCAATTTTGTTAGTTTCTATTTTAATAGGATTAATAATAAGTATATTTCAAGCAACAACTCAAATTCAAGAACAGACTTTAACCTTTGTTCCTAAATTGATTGGAGTGGCACTAACAGGGTTACTTTTGGGGAGCTTTATGTCACAAACTATTATGGATTTTACAAAGAGAATATTTGAGATAATTGTTAATATATCTTAGGGGGTAGGAAGGTATGATAGATACAGCCTACTTCTTAGCACTAATTTTCGTATTTTTAAGAATAGCAGCTTTTTTAGGAATTTCAAATGTGTTTTTTCCCACTGGAACTCCAAATAAACTTAAAATCTTTATTTCATTAATCCTTTCCTTTTCATTGCTTGGGGGAATAGATTATTCAAGTGTAAATCAAATAACAAGCAATTATTATTTAATTACATATGCCATAAATGAAATTTTAACTGGATTAATATTTGGACTAATAGTTGATACATCCTTTAAAATCATTATTATGGCAGGAAGTTTACTAGATTTACATATCGGGTTAAGTATGGTTAACATAATAGATCCAAATAGTAAAGTTAACACAACCTTAAATGGAAATTTACTTCACTCTATTGCAATGATGATTTTCTTTATTGTAGATGGTCATCATCTATTAATTAAGTCATTAATAGAAAGTTTCAATTTACTGTCCTTAGGCAGGAGTATTATATTTGGTGAAACATTGATGGCTTTAATTGGAATAATAGTAGAGTATTTTATAATAGGATTGAAAATAGCAATACCAATAGTATTGATAATAATATTAACAGATCTTTGTATGGGATTAATTTCAAGGGCCGTTCCCCAAATAAATGTAATGATCCTTGGTATGCCTGTGAAAATGCTAGTTGGAATGATTGCAATATCCCTATCTTTACCCTTAATAGTAAAGATAATAATTAGTAATATTAGCTATATACCAGAAATAATTAGAAAGATTATAACAGCAGTTCCTCTTGTTTTTTTCATAGCTTCAGATGAGAAAACAGAAGAGGCAACTCCTAAAAGAAAAAGTGATGCAAGAAAAAAAGGACAGATAGCTAGAAGTAAGGATGTAGGATTAGCTATTACCTTTATAGCTACAATACTTGTAATTGTAATCTTAAGTGATACTGTAGTGGGTTCATTTAAAAAAAATATTATTTATTTTTTAAGTGAAGCTGGATCAATCGAATTAACAAAAGGAACAGTAAAGGGGTTAACTTCTTTAGTTTTAAGTAAAATGGCAACTACATTATTGCCTATTGTTCTTCCAATTATGCTAGCTGGAGTTGCAGCAAGTTTAATGCAGTCTGGGTTTTTAATAGTAAAAGATGCTATTAAACCTTCCCTTGGCAAACTAAATCCAATAAGTGGATTTAAAAATATGTTTTCTAAAAGGTCAGCAATAGAATTAATTAAGAACCTTATTTCTATTTCAATTATTGTATATTTGGCCTATTCCTATGTAAAAGATAATTTTTATAAAATTCTTAATATTGGCAATCTATATCTTCCAACAATGGGGGTAGAAGTTAAGTCATTATTATTAGGTATTTTTTATAGAATAGCAATATTTGTAGTAGCTGTTGCAGCAATAGATTATTTAGTGCAAGTATTATTGCATAAAAAAGAGATGAGGATGACAAAGGAAGAAATAAAAGAAGAATATAAACAAATGGAAGGGGATCCTCAAATTAAGTCTAAAATTAAGCAAAAACAAAGGGAAATGTCAAGAAGAAGAATGATAGATTCTGTAGGGGATGCTACTGTTGTTATAACAAACCCAACTCATTTAGCGGTGGCAATAAAATATGAAGAAGGTAACATGGAAGCACCGCAAGTAGTGGCTAAAGGTGCAGATCTACTTGCTATGAAAATTAAGGAAAAAGCAAGAGAAAGTGATGTGCCGATTATTGAAAATAAGCCACTAGCAAGAATGATATATGAGCAGGTTGAAATAGATAAATATATACCTCAAGATATGTATCAAGCGGTAGCTGAAATATTGGCTATGGTATATAAATTAGATAAGAAAAAAAGAGCTAAGAGATAAAGAAGGACGGGATGAGGTTGAAATTTGATATTAAAAAGAATACAGATGTATTAGTTGCATTTGGTGTATTAGGTATTGTACTTATGATAATAATACCTCTACCTACATTTATTTTAGATTTGTTATTAGCATTTAATATACTAATATCTGCAGGAATATTAGTAATGACTATGTTTACAACTCATGTATTACAATTTTCTATATTTCCTACATTATTACTTATTACTACATTATTAAGATTAGG
>JAAYOT010000345.1 GCA_012520205.1 Clostridiales bacterium | reverse complement strand
GATGGTGGGGTAGATAAGTTAGAGCTACACATACCAATAGAAGCTAAGAACTCACACCTAAAGAGACTTGAGAATGACATCTATAGGTTAGGAATGGGAGTAGATGTATCAGCAGAGAAGTTAGGTAACAGTAGTGGAGTAGCACTAAAGTTTATCTACTCATTATTAGACCTAAAAGCAGATATGAGTGAGATACAGTTCAAGAAGAGTATTAGACACCTATTAAAGATTATAAGCAACTGGTTAAGAATTAGTAAGGGTATAGTCTTTGACAGGAAAGAAGTAAAGGTAACATTCAATCGTTCTATGTTAGTAAACACTAAAGAGCAGATTATCAATGTTACAAGTAGTGTAGGTATGTTAAGTAAAGAAACACTTTTAGCTAACCACCCATTTGTAACAGATGTGGACTATGAGCTTACTAAGATGGAAGAGGAAGGAATGAGCTTCCCAACTGCTCCTCTAAAGAGTCAAGCTATAGACCACAAGGAAGAGTATGAGAACCAAGATAGTGATTTACCCTCTAGTCAAAACAAAATAAATGGCTAGATTAAACACTCCAAAATTCGAGGACTTAACCTCGTAAAAAAATGTGAAAGGAGAATAGATTATGGACAAACTAAAAGAATTATTAGGTGAAGAATTGTATAACCAAGTTATTGAGAAAATAGGTGACACTCCTATTAGTTTAGGAGAAGGAAAGATACCTATGGATAGGTTTAATGAAGTAAATAACAAGAAAAAGGAACTTGAAAAGAAAGTTGAGCTTTTAGAAGCCGATTTAAGAGCTTTAAAAGAAGATAGTGATACTTTACTATCAGCTAAAAATAAGCTAGAAGAGGAGTTAAAGACAACTAAGCTCAACAATGCTATAGAAACTGCTTTAATTCAAACAGGAGCAAGAAACACTAAAACTATAAAGGCTCTATTAGATATGAGTAAGGTAGTGGAAGATGAAGAAGGTATTAAAGGAATAGAGGAACAGATAAATGCTTTAAAGCAATCTGACCCATACCTATTTAACAATAACAAGGTAGAGGGTAATGCACCTAATACTACCAACTTAGGAGAGGAAGGGATAACTAAAAAGGATTTTAGCAAAATGAGTTACAAGGAGAGGTTAAACCTCTACAACAGTAACAGAGATTTATATGAAGCACTTAGTAAGTAACTAAAAATTAAATTAGGAGGAATGTAAAATGAGTATGACTAAATTAGCAAACTTAATTAACCCAGAGGTAATGGGAGATATTATTTCAGCAGAACTACCAAATGCTATTAAATTTAGCCCAGTAGCAAACATTGATACTACATTAGAAGGAAGAGCAGGAAACACTGTAACAGTACCTAAATATGAGTACATTGGAGATGCAGAAGATGTAGCAGAAGGAGTTACTATGGGTACTGTAGTATTAACTGCTACTTCTCAACAAGCTACAGTTAAGAAGGTAGGTAAGGCTATCCAATTAACTGATGAGAGTGTTTTATCTGGATTAGGTAATCCTATTGATGAAGCAGTAAGCCAGTTAAAGAAGTCTATTGCATCTAAGATTGATAATGACATTTTAGAAGCATTAAAAGAAGGAGAATTAGAGGTAGGAACTGGAACAACTAACTTCTCTGTAAAACTAGTATCAGATGCTTTAGATATATTTGAAGATGAAGGATTAGATGAGAGAAAGTTCTTATTCGTTAATCCTAAGCATTTAGGTGTACTAAGAACTTCAGAAGAGTTTAACAGAGCTTCAGATTTAGGTGACAGAGTATTAATGACTGGAGCAGTAGGAATGATTTATGGATGTGAAGTAATCCCTACTAGAAAAATAGAAGCAGAAGAGGGAGTATACAACTTAGTATTAGCTAAAGAAGGAGCAGTAGCTATCTACCTAAAGAAAGATGTAGAGGTAGAGAGTGGTAGAGATATTCTTAGCAAGACTACTACTCTTTCAGCAGATGAACACTATGTAGCAGTTCTACACGATAACTCTAAAGTATGTAAGATTGTTTGTAAGTAATTAGGTTAAAGAGGGGTAGGGTATAATGCCCTACCTCTTCTTTTAATATGAACCGAGTAAAGAGGTGACAGAATGGAGTTACACTTATTAGAGAGTAGGATTAATAATTTAGAGAAAAGGTTGGATAATATGGAAGCTAAAGTAGAACAAATACATTCTATTAAAGAGGTACTTAGTGCGATAGAAATCACTCTTTGCAACTACAAGGATAGAGATGAGGAACAGGATATTCAAACTAAAGAACAGGCTAAGCTAATTCAAGAATTGGTATTATCATTAGAGAAACTCAATAACAAGATTGATAATACAGATAAGACCATTCAGAATTTAGAAGTCAAAGTTGACAAATTCATTGACTCTAATACCATTTCAGTAATAGAGATAGTGAAAGACTGGTTTCTAAAGTTACTGGTAGGAGCAGGAGGAGGAATATTAGCTTACCTAAAACTTAAATAGAGAGGAGGAAAGGGTATGGTAGATTTAGAACTAATAAAGAGGTATTTAGACCCTAAAGATATAGTGATAGAGGAAGGTGAGGAGGAGTTCTACTCAAGTGTATTACAGGGAACTGTAGCCTTTGTAGAGGACAAGTGTAACATTCAAGTAGATACCTCTTCTAGCCCCTCTATCCTGCTCCTAGTGAGCAAACTATTTAGGTACAACCTAATGAGTAGACCACACCTAAAAGACTTGAGGACAGATGATATGAGACTAATATTTAGTACAGACTACCCAGAGAGTCTTATGAAGGAGTTACTTGTCCACAGGAGAGTGAAGTGGTAGTGGTACTACACCCTCCTCTATAGATGAGGTAGGTAAAAAATAATAGGCAGGTAAACTTCTTCTAGTAGATTTTATTTTGAGCTACATTAGAAAAAAAACTAGATGTGCACACAGAGAGAGGTTTCCTGCTCATTTTTAAAGCGTCTTATATAATATTTCAAAGGAGGGAAATGAATGAATTT
>JAAYOT010000092.1 GCA_012520205.1 Clostridiales bacterium | reverse complement strand
TTAATCTTCAGCTTGAGTCTGCCAGAAAGGAAAGAGAAAATTTATTAGCTCAAAAGGAAGAATTAAAAAAACAAGAAGAATTAGCTAAAAAAGAAGCTCAGGCTCAGGAAGAGTTATTAAAGAAGCAGGCCCAAGAGGCAGAAAAAAACGGCTCTACGGAAGAGCTAAACCTATTAATGCAGCAATCAACACCTAAAGTTCAGACTGAAAATTTTGGTTCAAGTCAAATATCAACAGCTGCTGTAGATAATCAAATCAGCCTTTATGAAAAACAAATAGCTTCCTTAAGTGAAAAGGAATATTATACAGTAACAGCACCAATAGATGGACGAATAATATTAAGTGATAATGAAAGGGATGCTACCCAACCATATATAATTATAGAGTCAGATACATTTTATATTGAAGGTAGTGTAAGTGAAAAGGATTATCCAAAAATTAAAGCAGAACAGGCAGTAGAAGCAACAATATTATCAAGTGGAGAAATTGTTACTGGTAAAATTTCTTCTATGGGAAACAGGCCTATCAGTAATGCAATTCCAGCTATGTCTCAACAAGGTTCACCAGGATCAAGCGATTTATCTTTCTATGAAGTGAAAATAAGTTTAGATTCCCAAGATAATTTAATTAATGGATTCCATGTTCAAGCCGTTGTAGAATTATCAGACAGCCCAATAGAAATACCTAAAACTTCTCTTATTGAAGAGGAAGGTAAAACTTATGTTTATAAGGTTGTAGATAACCTGCTAGTTAAACAAGAAATTACCTATAAAGAAGGTGAGTCAGATAAGGTTATTGTTGATAGCGGCTTATCAGAAGAAGATCAAATAGTTGAACTTCCTACTGAAGAAATGAAAGAAGGTATGCCTGTTGAGTAACGTTATAGAGTTAAAGGATATTAATAAGTATTATAAATTAAAAGATGATAAGCTTCATGCTTTAAAATCTGTAAATTTAGAAATAGAGCAGGGAGACTTTTTAGTAATAATGGGTAAGTCAGGAAGCGGGAAAACCACATTATTAAACCTTCTTGGATTACTTGATAGTTTTGACAGTGGTCAATATATATTTAATGGTAAGGATGTAACTAATTTTAATGAAAATGAAAGATCAGAGCTTAGAAATAATTATATGGGCTTTATTTTTCAACAATTCCATTTAATTGATTCCTTAACTATTGCTCAAAATGTAGAACTACCCCTTTTATATAAGGGGAAGGTGCCAGCTAAGGAAAGGGATGAGGCTGTAGATAAGTATTTAGAAATAGTTGGATTATCAGAAAAGAAAAATCAATTTCCAACAGAATTATCTGGAGGACAGCAGCAGCGTATTGCCATTGCCAGGGCTTTAATAAACAATCCCTATGTAATATTTGCAGATGAGCCCACTGGTGCCCTAGATAGTAATACAAGTACTGAAATTATGGAAATACTTAAAAAATTGAATGAGGATAATAAAACTATAATTATGGTTACTCATGATAGGGATTTGGTAAGTTATGCTAACAAGGTAATCCAAATTAAAGATGGAGTTGCCACAAAGGAGATGTAGTATGTCAGTAGCTAATTTAATAAAAACAGCAATTTCTAGCTTAAAATCTCATAAGCTAAGATCATTTTTAACTATGATTGGAATAATTATAGGAATAAGTTCTGTTGTTACAATATTGTCTATTGGAAATGGATTAAAGAGAGAAGTAGTTCAGTCTTCAGAAGATACAAGTGCAAATAAAATAAATATATATTTTCAACCAGATAATATGGGAGCAGATTATAGTTTAATAGAGCCCTTTACTAAGTCAGATTTAAATTCTATTACAAGGATCGAAGGAGTGCAAAAGGTGGAGGCTGCCCAAGGAAGTCTTGCAGGAATGAGCATTGTTTTGAGTGATATTTCTTACTTTGATAAGCAGACTATGATAATTTTAGACACTTATGAAAAGAAAAGCTTAAATATTCTTCATGGAAGAATAATGAATGAAGCAGAAGATAATAGAAGGCTTATAGTACTCGACTATAACACAGCTGTAACTATGTTCGAAAATCCAGAGGAAGCCCTTGGCAAAGGTGTTAATTTAAATGGAACTTATTATGAAGTAATAGGAGTTTTAGCTGAAGCAGGAATGTTTTCATTAACAGGTTCCTATTCTTATATATCAGAGGAATCTAAAGAAAGCATGGGGACAGCAGAAATTATTTCATCAATAGATGTTTATATAAATCCAGATGTGGATAAGGAAGCAGTCTTTGAAGAAGTAGTAGCTGAATTAGAAAAAAATCACCCAAATATACAAGGTGAATACGAACTTCAAGATCCACAGGCAATTACTAAGGTTTTTGAAAAAATAATAGGAGGCCTTACAGCCTTTATAGCCATTATTACAGGTATTTCACTATTTGTTGGTGGTATTGGCGTAATGAATATTATGTATGTTTCAGTTTCTGAAAGAAAAAGAGAAATTGGAATTAGAAGAGCCATTGGAGCAAAACCAAAAAGCATATTACTTCAGTTCCTATTTGAAGCTATTTTTATTACAGGAATAGGTGGATTACTAGGTATATTATTTGGATACTTATTCTCACAAATTGTAGGAATATTCGTTCCATTTGCTCCAGTTTTAACTATTGGAAGCTTTATAGGCTCCACTTTAACTTCTGTAATTGTAGGGGTAGTATTTGGTATAATCCCTGCATCAAAAGCATCTAAGATGGATCCAATAAAGGCAATATATTTATAGAATAATGTAGAATCTACAAAAGGTTCTGCCCACTAAATATATTTAATTCTACATTGTACATTAAAAAAGTAGTGAATATAAAGGCTATGATAAATAGAAATGCTCAATCAGGGGAATAGCTGCGCAAAGAAGATAAATTATAGGAATTTTAAAAAGTGGACAACTATTTTGTCCACTTTTTCTAATGTTAGAATTAATATTGCTTCTAGGGGAATTTCTAGTATTTATATGGTAGTATATTACTTAGAGTAAACAATATCATATTTGAGAAAAGGGGTAATGACATGATTGATATGACTAAAGGAAATCCTAGTAAGCTTATTATAAAATTTGCACTGCCTATGATTTTGGGGAATATATTTCAACAGATTTATAATTTAGTAGATACTGTAGTTGTGGGAAAGTTTGTTGGGGTAGATGGGCTGGCTGCTGTGGGATCTTCCTTTGCAATAGTTGTATTTATAACATCTATAATAATTGGACTAACTATGGGAACAGGGGTAATACTTTCTCAATCTTATGGAGCTAAGGATTACCATAAGTTTAAAAAGGTTTCTGTAGCATCCTTTATTTTTATTGGCCTAGTAACTCTTTTAATTATGATTATTTCATTAATATTTATAGACATTATTTTAAATTTGTTTAATATGCCAGATAAGCTGATTTATGATTCAAAGGCTTACTTAATAATTATTATAATAGGATTAATATTTACCTTTTTATATAACTGGGGAACATCCTTATTAAGGGCTATAGGTGATTCAAAAAGGCCTTTATATTTTTTAATTGTGGCATCAATAATAAATGTAGTTTTAGATTTAGTCTTTGTAATAGAATTTAACTTAGCAGTAAAGGGAGTTGCAATAGCAACTGTAATTGCCCAAGGTGCTTCAGCAATATTAACCCTAATATATGTAGTTAAGAAAGTAGAGTTTTTAAAGATAAGCAAAAAAGATTTAAAGGTATCTAAGGATACATTTAATTTAGTTATAAGATATTCAGTTTTAACATCAATGCAGCAATCAATTATGAATTTTGGAATCCTTTTAGTACAAGGGCTGGTAAATAGTTTTGGAGCCACAGTAATGGCAGCCTTTGCAGCAGGAGTAAAAATAGATTCCCTAGCCTATATGCCTGTACAGGATTTTGGAAACGCCTTTGCTACTTATGTTGCACAAAATTAGGGGCTAGTGGTATATGGTGGGCTATACCTATAGGATGGTTTTTAGCTGATAGTGTTGGGTTTATTAAGTATAAAATGATAATTGATTCGGATAAGTAAAAGATTGCTTCGCAATCCTAACCAAACTATTAAAATGAGTTTTAAAATGACAACTATAAACATATTATAAATTAGTTATCATATTAAAAAATAGTTTTAATGAAAGGTATAGGAAAATGAGGAGAATTAATATAAGAAGTTTTATAGGAAGTAAGACTGCAGGTAATATAGTTATTGTAATAGGTGTTATTTTTTTAATATACTTACTTGTTTCAATATATTTCACCAAGCATTTCTTTTTTAATACAGTAATAAATGGAGTAGATTTATCTTTGAAATCTCATAATGAGGCAGAAAATATAATAAAAGATTATGTTAAGGATTATAACCTTATGCTAATAGAAAGAAATGAAGAAGTTGAGGAAATAAGGGGACAAGATATAGGAATGAAGTACAATGAGGAGAATAGTATTTCAAAGATATATAATAATAAAAATTCCTTAAAGTGGATTATCTCTCTAATAAATAATAAAGAATATTATGTAGATGATTTATTTCTTTATGATGAAGGGGAACTGGAAAATAAAATAAATCAATTAAACTGTTTAAATGAAGAGACTATAGAACCACAAAATGTGAGTTTTAAATATTCTAATGGTTCCTATAAAGCAATTGAGGAGGTCTATGGAAACAAGATAAATGAGGAAGTATTAAATATTGCTATAAAAGAGAGTATCTTAAGGGGGAAAAGAGAACTAGATTTAGATAATCATCTTTGCTATGAAAATCCCAGTTATACTTTGACTTCTCATAAAACTAGTGAAACAAGGGATTTATTAAATAAGTATGTGTCAACCAAAATTATATATATATTTGGAAGTAAAAATGAACTTTTAGATGGAGAGACAATAAATAAATGGCTTAGTGTAGATGAAAATTTAGATGTAGTAATAGATGAAAAAGCAGTTAATGAATATGTTAGAAGTTTAGCGAAAAAATATAATACAGTTGGTATAGCAAGGAAAATAAAAACATCTACTGGTAAGGAAATTGAAGTTGAAGGTGGATTTTATGGTTGGAGAATAGATTTAGAGAAAGAAATTGAGGCTCTAATAGAAAATATAAAAAATGGAGACAACCTTGAAAAAGAACCAATATATGCTCAAGAGGCTGTATCTAGAGAAGAAAATGATATAGGAGATACTTATGTAGAAATAAATATAACCAAGCAGCATTTGTGGTTCTATAAAGAAGGAAAGCTAATAACTCATGGGTCTATAGTAACAGGTAATCCAAGTAGAGGCTTTGCTACACCAGTTGGAACCTATATGCTAAATTATAAGGAAACTGGATCAACCTTAAGGGGGCCAGGCTATGAAGCAAGTGTAACCTATTGGATGCCTTTTAACGGCAATATAGGAATACATGATGCAAGTTGGAGATATTCTTTTGGTGGAGAAATATATAAAAGAAATGGCAGCCATGGATGTGTAAATTCTCCTAAATATTTAGCAAAAAAAATATATGAAAATATTGAGGAGGGAACTCCTGTTATTTGTTATGAAGAAGAGGAGTAATTAATATAAAGGCTACGATAAATAGGATAT